>JALUXB010000020.1 GCA_027019175.1 Sulfurovum sp.
CTCGACAACAGGAAAAGTACTTTCACGCCATAAGGCAGGATTTGCGGTACACGTAACAGTCACCAACAAGCATGAGCCGCGCTATGCCTATTCGATTTCACGTTCAGGAAGGCTGACCATGTTTGATATCGGTGCACCGGGACAACCGGCACTTGCATCTGTACAGGTTGGTCAGGAGTCACGTGGTCTGGCGGTAAGCCCAGATGGCAAATATGTTATGGCGGGCGATTACAACCCGGGTGGTGCGGTACTGTGCGATGCCCATACACTTGAGCCGCTGAAAGCGTACGATACCAGTCGTGTTATTGACCCTGACGGGCAGATAGGGCCAAGCCGTGTTGCTTACATTGCAGATACACCGTATGGACCGTATTTCTCATTTGCACTGAAAGATGCGGGACATGTTTATGTGGTAGATTACAGTAAGCCGGACTTCCCGATCGTTGGTGATATTCCACAAATCGGTAAAATTCTTCACGATGCATTCCTGAATGAAAACAAAGGTGAGGATTTTGGACGTTATGTACAGGTAGCATCCCAAGGGTCTGACCTTATGGGTATTGTTGATCAGAAAACGATGAAACTTGCTGCCAAAGTCTATACAGGTAAAAAATCCAAGCCACACCCAGGTCAGGGATCAAGCTGGTATAACAAAAAACTTGGCAAACAGCTCAATGCAACGCAAAGTATGAACTTCGGTCAAGTGGTTATTTGGGAATCTCCGGGCTGGAAAGTAGTTAAAAAGATCAAAACTGCAGGTGGTGGACTCTTCGTTGGAACAGGTGAACACACACCATGGATCTGGTCTGACTGTGTCCTTGGTAAACCTGAAAACTATAACAAGGTCTACCTGATCAACAAAGAGACCCTTGAAACAGATAGAATTATTGAAGTCGGTAAGAAAAAAGGTAAACTGATCGATGCGAAAACAGGTAAAGTACTCCAGACATGGGATGCAACACAGCATGAAAAAGTACCTGTTAATGAAAAATCATTCGGCAAAGAGACAATTATGCCAGTACCTGATCATGTTGGTAAAGCAGTCAAAAATCCTGTACAGCCAAGACTGCTCCACGCAGAACCGGCTAATCATGGTAAATGGACAATGATTTCCGAGTGGACAACCGGACGTATCGGTATCTATGAGTCCGATACGGGTAAATTTGTGAAGTATATTGAAAACTTGACAACACCGACCTTTACTTACTCGGTAGAACACAGACAGCACGTACCTGGAGCATAAGCTTTAGATGAGAGTAAGGGAGTTACCCCCCCCTTCTCCCTCTCTCAGCCTTTATGAATAGGCGGGAAACCTCTTATTGAAAGATTAGTCTCCTTTTAAATTTGAGGTTTCCCTCGTGATCATATATTACTTGTAGGGTGCGCAGCTATGTACCAAAAATAAGTGTAGGGAAAATCTCTTGAGGTGTGCGCTTTAATAGTTTGCAAACAGGATAATATTTATTTTTGTTAGATATCATTTTGAGAAAATCTAACATAAAAAGTTATTGCAATGAAACATCTCTTTTCTCTTATGCTGCTCTTTCATATCCAACTGCTGGCAAAAAATACCTATCTTGACAACCACTCCTGCAAAGAGTGTCATGAGAATATTTATGAAGAGTACCAGAGTTCTATGCATGCAAAAAGTTATTTTAATGATGAATTACATAGAAAAGTAGCGGATGCTGCAAGCAAGACCACCTATGCCTGTGCGCGCTGTCATATGCCTATGGCTGACAATCTTCAAGATTTGATATCGGGGAAAGCAAGACCGGATAAAACCAACAAAACCCATACTGATGCGATATCCTGTTATTTTTGCCACACCATTGCCTATGTTAAAAAGGCTCATCGGTTCAATATCAATGCTAAAGCAAGACAGGCAGAAAATTATAAACCGACATTCTATGGAAGGCTGGACAATCCTGATGAGAGTGACAAACATTCTTCTGTTTCCAATCCTATTTATGCTAAACATGTCTGTATGGGGTGCCATTCTCATAAACGAAACGAAAACAATGTCACTATCTTTCAAGCCATGGATGAAAAGCAAAACAGCCTTGGATGTATTAAGTGTCATATGCCTGAAGTTGAAGGCGGTGCGGAGAAAATGGATAAGCGTGCCAGAGGACATCATGCTAGCCACCGTTTCCTAGGTATTCATGACAAGGCATATCGAAAAACCGGAGTAGATATCGGGATTGATGTCAATAAGGAGAAACTAAAAATAATCCTAACCAATAAAATGGAACATCCTCTTATTATTCAGCCTGCACGGGCAAAATTTCTCAAAGTTCAGATTATACGAAACGGTAAAGTGATTTGGAAAAATTATAAAAAAGATCCACGGGAGGATAGGCAAGGGTATTTTGCCTACAGTTTCAAAAAAGACGGTAAGAAGATAATTGTACCAGCAACGGCAACGGAAGGGAGTGTACATAACCTTGCTGCCAAGGAGAAAAAAGTGCTACAGTACCATATACCTCTGCTGCAAAAAGGAGATGAGGTGCGAGTTGCTTTGTATGTACAATTGGCAAAAAGTGACTGTGCCCGTGTTATTGAGCTCCAAGATAAAAATTTGTTGAAACCAAGCCTTATAAAGAAAGAGATATTTAGACTGTGATATGGCTAAGTATACGAAATAAATGATGAAACATTATTTTGTTCAACATCATATTTTCACATACCCAGTGCTATAATAGACCGAATAATCATCCTAATGCAGGAAGGCACTAATGAATATCATGATCGCAGGAGCGGGGACGGTAGGTTATTCGCTTGCGCAGTCGCTCTCATACAAACATAATATTTTTGTGATCGACAAAGATATTACCAAGCTGAACAAACTCGAAGAAGATATTGATATTCTGACCCTGCATGGGGATATTGAAGATCCGAAGATCTATCAGGCACTTGCCATTAAAGAAGCGGATCTTTTTATTGCGGTAACGGATTCGGATGAAGCGAATCTTCTGGCTACACTTATTGTTGAAGATGTTGTTGAGATCAAAAAGAAGATCATTCGCTTGAAAAATGACGGTTTTCTCAAAAGCCATGTATTGCAAAAACTCTCGATTGACCATGCTGTATTCCCTGACATCACGACAGCCAAAAAGGTTAAAACGCTGATGTCTTTTCCCAAAGCAAATAATGTCAAAATGTTCCACCAGACCAAACTGAAACTGGTTTCACTGCGTGTACAGCATGAGACACCCGAAGAGATGACAGCCGGAATGCTCTCAGGCAGAAAGGTTTCGGTCGTTGGCATAGAGCGGGGTAAAACATTGCTTATCCCAGGAGCCAATGACCGTATTTTTGAAAATGATCTGGTGTATCTCTTTGGTGAGATGGAGGAAATCAAGATACTTTCCGGGAAGCTTGATGAAAAGATGCCTGTTTCCATTCGCCGTATTGTGATCTTTGGAGCCAATACGCTGGCACAGAAGATCGCGAAGGCGCTGGTGGACGACAAGACAGAGATCAAAATGATAGAGAAGTGTCTCGATCACTGTAAGCGAGCTTCGGAAGTACTGGAAGGGCGTGTAACCATTATCAACTCTGCCTATGAAGATCAGCGTCTTTTCGAAGAGGAGGGGCTGAAGAATGCTGATATGATCATTGCGGCAGGGTCGCATGATGAACAGAATATTGTCAAGTGTATGGAGGCCAAGGAGTATGGCATTGAAAAGGTCGTGGCGATCAATAATGACAAAGCCTACTACCATTTGATGCATAAGATGGGTATTGTTGTGGTGCGCGGAAGTAAAGCAAGCGCACACTATGCCATTTTGGAAAAAGTTTCTTCCGACTCCATTGTTACCCAGCGTCACTTTTGCGGGGGGAGTGGCATACTCTTTATGCGGAAGGTTTACAGTAATTCAGCGTTGATAGGAAAAGCACCCAAGTCGGTGCCACATGCCCAGGCCAAGGTGCTTCTCATCCGTGAAGAACAGGTATACGGTATTGGGGAGGTTGAAACCCTGGCGCAAGATGATATTGTTGCAGTGTTTGCCCATATTGATGAAAAAGAAAAGATAGAAGAGTGGATACATACGCTTTAAAAAATATTTTTAAATTTGTTGCTGTCATTGGGATGGTGCTGTCACTCTTTTGGTTGAGTGCTATTGTGGTAGGATGGCTCTATCATGAGCCAATGATCCCTTTTCTGATTTTCGACACACTCTTTTTCGGTATTAATGCCGTTGTGTATCTTTTGTTGCGAAAACATTCGGTACGGCTTGGTATCAAAGAGGGGATTCTCTCTGTCAATCTCATTTGGATATTACTCGGTGTTGCGGGTGCAATACCGTTGATGTTGTACACTTCCGTCTCTTTTTACGATGCTTTTTTTGAGTCTATTAGTGGCTTTACCACAACCGGTGCGACGATCTTCACCAATATCGAAGCATTGCCAAAATCAATACTCTATCTGCGCAGTCTGATGCACTGGCTTGGCGGTATGGGAATCATTGTGCTGGGGGTAGGGCTCTTCTCGCTTATCAACCCCAGCGGTTCGTTGGCACTTTTCAAAGCAGAGTCGACGGGGATCAAAATGGAGAAAATCACTCCCAAGATTAAAGATACTGCCATCCGTCTCTGGGGAATCTATGTACTCTTTACCGTGCTTGATACTATTGCGCTCAAGCTGGCCGGCATGAGTCTGTTTGATGCGGTAAACCATGCTTTTTCGACTATCTCTACGGGAGGATTCTCCACGAAGAACGCCTCGCTTGGGTATTATCATTCCAGTTGGATCATATGGATCACCACAGTATTTATGATTCTCTCAGGCATCAATTTTCTTGCACATCTGAAGCTTTTCAGTACCGGCAGTGTTGCCGGATACAAACGTGAAGAGGTGATATGGTACATAGCCGTATTTATTCTGCTCTCTCTGGCATTAAGCGGGGTAGACGAATTTGTTGACAAAGACAATACCTTTCATGCATTGACCCACTCCTTTTTTACCATTGCCTCAGTGATGACTACGACAGGATTTGCAACGCTTGACTATGCACAATGGGGGCATATTGCCATCAGTGTCATCTTCCTGGCGATGCTTATTGGGGGCAATGCAGGATCGACTGCCGGGGGTGTCAAAGTCATACGTTATATCGTACTTTTCAAGAATTTGGGGACGCAGATGCATAAAATTTTACATCCCAATGCGATCATTGGTGTGTTCATTGACAGACAGCGAGCCTCTTCGCAGATCATTAATGCGACGACTGGTTTTATTTTTCTTTTCATCATTACCAATATGTTGGTGACACTGTACCTGTTTGGACGCGGATTCGATGCGATGACGGCAGTTTCTACAGCCCTGGCGACAGTAGGGAATATCGGACCTGGATTTGCTCTTACCGGGCCGGCGGATAACTATGCATTTTTCTCCAATGCAGACAAGATGCTGCTCTCTTTTGCAATGATTGTCGGACGTCTCGAGTTTTATACCGTTTTTCTGCTTTTTAGCCGAAGTTTTTGGAAAAAGTTTTAATTTTTGTTTTTTTTCTTTATCATCCACTGCTTGAAGGGTTGCAGTGAACTGATATAGTCGGCTACATCTTTAAATTCCTGGTCTTCGAGTGGAAGGGTGGGCATAGCGTTGGCACTGTATCCGAATGCTTTGTAGTGTTCGTATGGATCTTTGGCGTAGGCAGCAATCTCTTCTTTATGTCTGCGGTAGGCAACCAGGTTCATATCCGGTCCAAGTGCTCTTCCTCCATTGGTAGTATGGCAGATAGCACAGTTGGCGGCAAATACCTTTTTCCCTGCTTCGACATTGGCAAAAAGCGTGCTGTGCAGGGTAATCCCCAGCAATAGATACAAGAGTTTCATCTTTATTCCTTGACTTCAAAATTAAAAATTTTTCGCAATATATCTTAATAGGAGTATTTTTATCTTGATTGACATCAAAGAATGAGACAGATTACTTTTGCTTCGTTTTTTCTTGAGAAAGTGAAAATTGACAGATGTCAACAGAATTGTTAGAGGTTTTTCAGTACAATAGAGTCTATTTACGTATACAAGGATGTATCAATGAATTATCTTCTTTCTCTTCTCCTTCTGGGAACAACATTTTTTTCTATTACACTGAGTGCAAAAGAAAAATATTTTGTCGTAGAACGCGAAAGTGAATCGGTGGCTGTCATCGAGGACGGTCTTGCAAAAAGACATATGGAACATATGCACAATATGAACCACGGTATTATCAAATTTGCCGGAGATGATGCCTACCTGATCAGCCGTGACGGATATGTGGTGAAGTTTGATCCCAAAACGGAGAAAAAGGAGGCGGAGTATAAAACCTCTAAATCTGCCATTGGGTTTGTTATTGGGAAGAACTATGTTGCAGTTGCCAATTATGATGATAAGTCGGTAGATATTCTAACCCGTGCTCTCAAGCCTATCGACAAAATTGTGACCGGTTCGAAGAATGTCGGTATCAAAATCTACAAAAACTATCTCATCTTTGCACAGATGGATAATGACAAGGTAACTGTGCTAAAAGATGAAAATGCCGGCAAAGGGCTGCCAAAGTTTAAAATCTACAAAGAGTTTAATGTTGGTAAAATGCCTTTTGATGCAATGATCGAAGGACATACCTATATTGTCGGATTCTTCTTGACAAAAGGCTTCGGGGTGATTGACCTTGATACCATGAAGTATCATCTTGTCAAAGTGACAGGTGAGGGGAACAAGCCTGTATTAAAAGTACCGCACTTTGGTTTCTGGTCGCTGAGTAAAGACAAGACGTTTATTCCGGCAGTGGGAAACAATGCGGTAATGGTGTATGACAAAAACTTCAAGTTCATTAAAAATATCAAAACAAAAGGCTTGCCGGTATTTACGTCACTCAGTCCGGACAAGAAGTACCTGGCGGTCACTTTTTCAGGGAAAGATTTCCCGACCATCCAGATTATCGATACGAAGAGTCTGAAGATCATCAAAACCTTCACGTTCCCGGGAAAAGTACTGCATGTACGCTGGTCCAAAGAGTATCCGGATCTTTATGTTTCTGTCAACGATGCCAACCAGGTCAGTGTGATTGATACAAAAAACTGGGAGCTTGAACGGGATATTTATCAGGTGAAACACCCCTCGGGCATTTTTCTCTACAACTCTGAAAACAAAAAAAGCAGGTGATGCGCAGATTTCTGCTGATTACCGCACTGGCACTGCCCCTTGCGGCAGAGCATGTGCATTGGCTGGGTGATTACAAAAAGGCACACCAAAAAGCACTGCGTGAAGGAAAGATGCTGTTGGTGTTGGTTGCAAAGCGAAACAGCCCAAAGACAGCCTTTTTGGTCAAAACGGTTTTTATGAATCGCCCCTACATAGCACAAATGAATAAAACAGCAGTTGCTGTCATTCTTTACAGCGGCAGTCAAAGTAGCTACCCGGTTGAAATGTACTACACCACGGACTTTCCTACCCTCTTTTTTGTCAATCCGAAGCAGGAGCTGTTTCTCTCTCCGCCACTTTTTATACAAGCCATTACCCCAAAAAGATTGAGTATAATATTTTCAAATTCATTGAAATAAACGGAGAGACATACTATGGAGATTACAAAATACATTGACCTTGTCATACAGTACGGCATAGAGTACGGACTACGCATTGCCGGTGCGATTGCTATTTTCATCATTGGAAAATGGGTAGCACATAAACTCTCCGGCATTGTAGCGAAACTGCTTACGAGAGCGGAGGTAGACAAGACACTCAGTGATTTTGTTGTCAGTCTTGTTGATATTTTGCTGCTGGTTGTTGTGATTCTTGCAGCGGTAAAAAATCTTGGTGTCGATACAACATCACTTATTGCCATTCTTGGTGCTGCCGGTCTGGCAGTCGGTTTGGCACTTCAAGGGACACTGGGAAACATCGGGTCAGGCGTCATTCTCATCCTTTTCCGTCCTTTTCGAGTCGGGGATTTTATCACTGCAGGAGGAGAGAGTGGGACAGTCAGAGCCATTACACTGTTTAATACAGAAATGCTGACTCCGGATAACAAGGTGATTCTTGTTCCAAACAGCGCTATTGCCTCATCGTCGATTACCAACTATTCAGCAATGCGTACACGCCGTGTCGATTTTGTTTTCGGTATTGGATATGATGATGATCTGAAACTGGCGAAACAGACATTGCAGGAGATTATCGATGCCGATGAACGCATTCTCAAAGAGCCTGCAAGCTTTATTGGCGTAGGGGAGCTTGGAGAGAGGGCGGTCAATTTTACTGTACGTGTCTGGGTAAATGCTGCTGACTACTGGGGCGTGCATTTCGATACCATCGAGAAGGTTAAGCTGGCATTTGATGAAAAGGGAATCACTATTCCGTACCCGCAGATGGATGTACATCTGCAGGAAAAGAAGGAAGCGTAAGGTCTATCTGAACCACTGCACCCTAAAGAGCATAATGTCGCTCTTGCCGAGTGTACCGAAACGGTTGAGTCGTGCCGTACCGTAGCTGACACTCGCTTTCCAGTATGCATCGATCCACCAGTTGGCACCCGCCATCCATTTGGTCATAGTGCCCCCATGCACACTCCCGTCATCCAGGTCGACCTTTCCGTACCGTGCGATCAATTCCAATGCGCCGTACTTCCCTTGTGGTATAACACGTCTTGCATACCCTACATTCGGGTCGTAGGGGCGTCCCTCTCCGGTAAGCATCCAACCGCCAATCACATACCAGCCGTAAAAGTGTGGATTGCCTGCAGCTTTGGCGTCGACATCGGACTGGATGTACTCACCCAGCAGTGACAGGCCATGGTAGCTTACCAGTCCCTCCAGGGCGAACTCCAGTGCATGATCCGCTTCAATGTCCCCGGTGTCGACGAAGTTGTCGGCAACGTTGGATTCGGGTTTTCCCTTGTAGCGCAGTTTGCCATCATTTCCGGTATTGTAGCGTCCGGATAGCCCTAAGTGAACGTAGTCCATCTTGTCTTCTGAAAGGTAAGGGACATAAGTGATGCGTGAGGTGACCTGATGGTTGCTGTCGGTAAATTTAAAATTGTTTTCAACCCAGTCATTGTAGACGCCGATGGAGAAGGTACCCTTTTTTTTCATGTAGGTTGTGTTGTAGCGAATACCGACACTTCGGGACTGGAAGAGCGGGTTTAGGTAGCGCTCGTGCTGCATCAGACTTGCCGAGTCGCCGACCATTTCGTATGACCATGGCTCTTTCTGTTTCCCGATGGTGATCTTGCCGTAGTCGTTGGGAAGCGAAAAGGCAATGGTCGCGTCAAAGAGGCTGCAGAGTTTTTTGGAGCCACGTGTCAGGTAGTCACTGAAACCGCATGCAACGAAGTAGTCTATCTTCTGGTCAAAGAGTGTAAACTGGCCGTAGAGTGCGGCTCGGAGTGCACGTAGATCCCACTGATCCTCCTGCTTGCCAACCTGTGCAATGTTGGTTTCATCCTGCCCGAACCGGGTGTAATCCAACAGTACACCCGCGGCAAGATTTGCGCTAAAATTTTCATTGCCGTAGTGTGCCAGTGGAGAGCGTGTTTTTTTTGCAATGTAAATGGGGTCGTCAATGGCGTATGTGGTGCTGGCAAGAACGAGTGTGGCAATAGTAATGCGCATTAGTTTCATCGAAGTTTTCTTGCCCCTCTTGTTTGTGATGACAACATTCTAACATTGGAAGCTAAAGGTTTTGGCTCTTTTTCCTGCTATACTATTCATAATCATTTAACAAAAGCATATTTTATAGAAGAGAGGGAGATTATGAAATATTCCAAAGTTGGCATCGGTGTCCTCCTGGGCAGCCATTTGCTGATGGCAGAACCGACAGTTTCTGTTAGCAATACGGATACGGTGAAACAGGAGATTGTTTCAAAAACCGGAGAAAAAGACAAGGAAGCTTTGGCGAAGAAGCTCGCTAACCCTATTGCAGCTTTGATTTCGATGCCGTTTCAATTTAACTATGATCGTGGATACTTGAATACTTCGGGAAATGACAGTAACAAGTGGACGCTTAACATTCAGCCGGTCATTCCTTTTTCGCTGAATGATGACTGGAATCTTATTTCGCGGACGATCGTTCCGGTTATAAGAACAGACAACCTTCCGATTGGTAACGGCATTGATGGTGGTGTGGGCGACATTGTCCAAAGCCTCTTTTTCTCCCCCAAAGCCCCTACCGACAGTGGCTGGATATGGGGTGCAGGACCAGTCTTTCTTATACCGACAAACTCTGATGTATCGGCAGATACCTGGGGTGCAGGAGCGACAGCGGTTGCGCTTAAACAGGATGGCCCATACACCTATGGTGTTTTGGCTAACCATCTTTGGGATGTCGGTGGCGACCGTGACATCAGCCAGACATTTGTACAGCCTTTCTTTACCTATACGACCCCCGAAGCACTTTCGACGACACTGATGACAGAGACGACATATAACTGGAATGCTGCGAGTGGAAACAAATGGACAGTACCCATCTTTCTGCTTGTTACGCAAGTCGGTAAAATAGGCAATCAGATGATCAGTTACGGCGGCGGTGTGAAGTACTATGCAGAGAGTCCCGGCGGCGGGCCACAGGGATGGGGCATTAGGCTCGTCTTTACCATGCTGTTCCCAAAATAGGGCAAACCAAATTTAAAAAGGATGAAAAGATGAAAAAAGTATTGGTTTTGACAATGGTTCTTAGCGGTATGCTCTTTGCGAATGTGGCGACAAAAGTCATTAAGCATGAAGTCAAAAGAGAGGCGAAACATGAGGTGAAAAAGAAAGCGAAAGATGCGGTCAAAGGTGATCTCAATGTCGATGATGCGGTCAAGAAAGAGAAGCGGAAGCTTGAAACCAAAGCGATAAAAGCCGTACTGTAACCAAAGGAGCCGACTTGAAACAAGGCATTATTAAAATGATGGCATGCGTTTTGGCTGCAGCAGGTGCGACAACGCTTATGGCTGCCAAAACAGACCTGCCAAAACAGACGCTTTACTACGGCGGTGATATCGTCACGATGGAGGGCGACAAGCCTGAGTATGTCGAAGCGGTCATGGTGCGTGACGGGAAGATTATCTATGCTGGGAAAAAGGCTGATGCGGTTAATAACTATGCGGGTGAAACCCAAAAGGTAGACCTCAAGGGCAAAACGATGATGCCTGGCTTCATCGAACCGCATCTGCACCCGCTTATTGCTGCGATTCTCCTCTCCGGTGACATCATCGCGCCGCATGACTGGAATGTGCCCGACGGCATTAAAAAGGGTGTGGAGGGGCATGATGCCTACATCAAACGCCTCAAGGAGTCTATTGCAAAGTACGGCAAAAAGGATGACGTGCTGTTCGTGTGGGGATACCATCAGCTCTGGCACGGAAAGCTGGACAGAAAAATGCTTAACGAGATATCACCCGATATTCCTGTAGCCGTACTTCACCGCTCTTTTCATGAAGTGTTCCTCAACGATGCCGCGATAAAACTGATGAAGATTAAAGAAGCCGATTACAAGGGAAACCCTCAGGTAGAGTGGGACAAGGGGCACTTCTTTGAAGGAGGCTGGCAGGCGCTTGCACCAAAGATCGCACCGTTCATGCTCAACCCAGTCAAGTACAAAAAGGGGCTTGCCGATATGACGAAGCTGATGGAGAAAAACGGCATTACGACCATAGACGAGCCCGGTTTCCCCAATGTCGATTTCGATATGGAGTACAACCTGCTCAAGTCGGAGATGGATAAAAAGCCTGCCTATGAGATCTACAACATTCTCAATGCCGGACAGCTCACTGCAGTCAAGGGCAGCCTCGATGCAGCGACAAAATTTATGGAAGAGGCACCGGCAAAGTACAATACCGACAATATCAAAATATTGCCAAAGCAGGTAAAACTTTTTGCAGACGGCGCCATCTATTCACTTGCGATGCAGATGAAAGAGGGCTACAGCGACGGCTTCAAGGGGCAGTGGATGACGCCGATCGATACCTTTAAAAAGCAGATGCGATACTACTGGAACAAAGGCTACAAGATCCATATCCACGCCAACGGCGATCTGGGTGTGCAGCTCTGTCTTGACACCGTATGCCAGCTGCAAAAAGAGCATCCAAGAAAGGATCACAGACTGACGCTTCACCATCTTGGGTACTTTACCGCCGACCAGGCAGACGAGATGAAGGAGCTTGGCATCGAAGCTTCTGTAAACCCCTACTATCTTTGGGCATTGTCGGAAAAGTATGCCAAGTATGGTCTGGGCCCAAAAAGAGCACACAATCTGGTGCCTATGAAGCTTCTTGAAGAGAGAGGCATTCCCTTTTCCCTGCATTCGGACTTCGGTATGGCACCGGCCGAGCCGCTGACACTCGCATGGACAGCTGTCAACAGGGTGACGGACAAAGGCAATCCTGTTTCGCAGGATCAGCGTATTGATGTTTTCACTGCAATGAAGGGTATTACCATCAATGCGGCAAGAACGCTGAATCTTGAAAATGAGATCGGCTCCATTAAAAAGGGTAAAACCGCAAACTTTACCATTCTTGAGGAGAACCCTTTCAAAGTCGGCAAGATGCATATCAAAGATATTGAAGTTGCAGGGGTTGTCTTTAGAGGAGAACCTAAAATGAGAAAACCAAAACGTGTCGGCGGCGACAAAGATGCACACGGCTGCATTGGAAGTGCCGGCTACAAATGGTGTGCCAAAACCAACCGGTGCGAACGCCCGTGGGAGCTTGCCAAAAAGGAGAAGTTCGAAAAGCGTGCAGAAGCATTTGATGCTTTCTGCGGAAACAGAAATTAAATCCAACTCAATACAAAGGAAGAACATGAACATTAAAAAACGAACGATCGCTGCGATTGCGGCACTGACAATGACACTTGGCTTTACAGCTGCAGATGCCTGTACGGGGGTACAGATTACTACCAAAGACGGTGCGGTCATCAACGGAAGAACCGTGGAGTTCGGGGTACTTATCGACACCAGTATCGCTGTCGTGCCAAGAGGCTACAAGTTTACCGGTATGACGACACTCGGACCGGGGAAAACGTGGACGGCGAAGTATGCTTCTGCGGGAATGATCATCGCTGACTACGATGTCATCGTTGACGGTATGAATGAGAAGGGGCTGGTATGTGCCAACTTCTACTTCCCCGGATTTGCGAAGTATTCTGTAACGACCAAAGAGAACCAGTCTATTTCCATGTCCTCAACCGACATCGTGCAGTGGATCCTCTCTATGTTCAAATCGGTCGATGAGGTGAAAAAAGCGCTTGAGAACAATGAAGTGGCTATCTCTCCGGTACTCACTCCGGGTTTCCCGCCACAGGTACAGCCTTTTCACTTCATCGTTTACGACAAGACAGGCAAGAGCATTGTATTCGAGCCGATCGATGGCAAGCTGAAGGTGTATGACAACCCTATCGGTGTCATTACCAACTCGCCTACATTCGACTGGCATATGACCAACCTGCGCAACTATGTGACTCTGGGTGCCAATACGCCTGATCCCAAAAAGGTCTTCGGCCTGGAGCTCAAGCCGCTTGGGCAGGGTGCCGGTATGCTGGGTCTTCCAGGTGACTTTACGCCACCGTCACGTTTTGTAAGAGCGGCAGCGTTTGCCGGAAGCACAATCCCTGATGAGAAAGCAGAGCAGGGTGTTATGCAGGTCTTCCACATTCTCAACAGCTTCGACATCCCTGTCGGTGCGGCAAGAACAGTTGAAGATGGCAAGATCTTCTCTGACTATACGATGCTGACAGTCGTACGTGATACGAAGAACCTTCGCTACTACTACAAGACATACGATGATCAGAACATCAAGATGCTCGATATGAAGAAATTCGACTTCAACGCCAAGAAGATCGTGAAGCTTCATACGCTTACCAAGCAGAAGTTCGAAGATGTCAGCAGTAAGCTGAAGTAGTTTTCCCTCCTCTGGATACAGACACTTTTGTGTTTGTGTCCTTTCTAAAAAGATAATGGCAGACGCTATTTTCTCTTATTATCTTGCTCTGTTGATAGTTTCAAATCCCTCTTCAATCGAATCTACTTTTTCCAGTAAAAAGAGCAATACCGCGGCATTGAACTGTGCCAGCTTCATAAAACTTTCACTCGGATGCCGGGTCTGTTTTAGAGAATCTTCCAGTGTAATGGGTTTGAATGACTTGGTATAGTTAATGCCATAATCCTTTGGATCAATCTTAAATTCGTTGATTTCATCGTTTTCTACGATGGTAATGGCACATTTTCCAAAAATTTCCGGACTTCCCTCATTGCCTTTGATGATGATGAGCTTTTTGTACCGGTCTTTGTAGAGTGCGATATATTTTTGGATGAAGGGTTTGTGAAAGGCACCGATGACAGCTGTTTCACTCCTGGTGATGCCAAGCAGTTTTTCGATAGTGTTCAATGAGCTGCGAAGTCCAAGCCTTGTGCGAAGCTCACTGAATCGGTAGAGTTCAGGGAAATAGGTTTTACGGTCGTAAAAGTGTGTGTTTTTTGGCAATGGAATGGCATCGCACACCTCTTTGAGGGTGATGCCGCCTTTGGCCGGCTGCAACAGACCGCCGTGCAGAGAGAGTTCCACGCCAAAGGGTTCTAAGGTTTGAGCAGTCAATGGAAGCAGATAGGGGTTGTTGACCTTGCCGTCGTAGGGGTAGCCAAACTCCACTGTGTGCGGTTTGGGGTCGTGTACAATGAATTCGTCAAAGACATCGAGTGCGGCTTTGAACTCCTCAATGCTCTCCCCCTTGACACGCCAGCCAAGCAGAAAGGCTGCCGCCTGTTCTTGGACAACCTCGTTTTTGAGCATAGCACGGATGACTGTCTGCATCTCTTCATAGCTTAGGTCACGGTTACGCTTGGGGCCGGTACCGACGAGTTTGAGATAGGGAAGGAATTCTTGGCTGGTCATGGATATTTCCTGTTATGGTTTGTTGCCATTGTAACGTTTTGCATGAAAAAGTGAATTGAGTTGTATCAAAAGCGCAGCAGAAAAGGAAGAGCAAGAAGCAGTACGGATATGCCTGTCATAGACCAAAAACCAAAGCCAAAGTAGGGCAGGGTAGCCAGTCCGACCCCTGAAAGCATTGCAACAGCCTTTTTTTGCTGTTTCCCGTAAATCATATAGGCAAATGCTGCTGCACCCAAAAAGATATAGGTTAAAATATGGGATGTTGTAAACAATGGCAATCCTTTGCTCGGTTTTGTTCGGTGATAAAAATACCAAAAAAGCGTAAACAATATGCTTTTTAAGAAGGTAGGGAGTATAATACGCGAAACTTTTCAGGACTTATCCAAGCCCTCTACGTCCGATGGTCATTCCACCGAACCCATTTTACTTTTTTACTGTTTGGAGCAGCACTGACATGTTTCAGTTTGACACCCTTTCGATGGTATTTACCGCACTGATCGTGCTGGGGACCATACCCAACCTTTTCTATTCGCAGGGATATTTGCCGCACATCGAGCGAAAAGCCCATTATCTGCTGCACTACTTTACCTTCATTGCTTCGATGATCGGTGTGGTCGTGGCAGCCAATGCACTGAGTTTTCTGCTCTTTTGGGAGTTGATGAGTCTGACAAGCTGGCAGCTCATCCTCACTGAAGCCAAGAACAAAAAGACAACCGATGCGGCGCGTTTTTACTTCTTTATGACCCATTTCGGGTTTGTCTTTTTGCTGCTTTTCTTTCTCATCGTCACCAACGGCGATCTGGAGATGGGCTTTAGCGCGATGCATGGTGTGGCATCTGCTTTTGCCTATCCGACACTGCTCTTTTTCTTCCTTGTGCTGGGCTTTTTGAGCAAAGCCGGAGCCGTGCCGCTGCATGTGTGGCTGCCCTATGCGCATCCCGAGGCTCCCTCTCCCGTCTCGGCGCTGATGAGCGGTGTCATGCTCAAGGTCGCTATTTACGGCATGTTCCGATTTCTTTTCGATGTGCTCTATCCGTGGCCGCTGGAGTGGGGTGTGCTCATTTTGGTCATCGGGTCGCTCTCGGCGCTGATCGGGGTACTCTATGCCTTGAGCGAACACGACATCAAAGCGCTGCTTGCCAACCACTCCATCGAGAACATCGGCATTATCCTCATCGGTTTTGGGATGGGAATGATCTTCGACAGCATGCACCTGAAGGTACTCAGCTCCTTTGCCTTCATTGCGGCGATCTTCCACACGTTCAACCACATGAGCTTCAAATCGCTGCTCTTTATGGGGGCGGGAAGTGTGCTGCATCAGACCCACACCAAAAACATCGAAAAGTACGGCGGGCTGATCAAGCGTATGCCTGTGACGGCACTGACATTTCTGCTCGCATCGGTCTCCATCTCTGCATTACCGCCGACGAATGGTTTTTTGAGCGAATGGATGATCTTCCAGTCGATGCTTGGCTCCAGTCATCTTGACAATACCTCTCTTAAACTGGCGATCCCCTTTGCCGTCTTTGCACTGGCGATGACAGGCGGTTTGGCGATTGCCTGTTTTGTCAAAGCATACGGCATCACCTTTTTGGGACTGCACCGCAGCACAAACGCCAAACATGCCCATGAAGTCAATTTCCTGATGCGTACGGGCATGGTGCTCATGGCAGGGGTGGTCATCTCGCTGATGCTTTTTACCCCGTGGTATATCGGTCAATTTGACGCGGCACTGGTAGGGCTGGGACACACCTCGGTCTATGCACGGCTCTTCCCCGAGGGGATTTGGCATATGCACTCGGCGGGTATGCATGGCGGGGTGGTCTCTCCGCTGATTTTGCTTGGTGCACTGTTGGGGGTAACGGCGCTGCTGATGTTCGGTTACAAAGCGCTCAGGGTCAAAGAGCGCATACACCGCACCTGGAGCTGCGGCTACCGTACCGGTGCGCGCACACAGTATTCAGCAACGGGCTTTGCCGGACCGATTCGCCGCTTTTTCGGCTGGCTCTACAAACCCGACGAGCATTTTCACAAAGAGAGCATTGCCGGACACGGCAGCAAGTTTTCCGACTCGCACTACGAGGTGCATGTCAAGCCGCTCTTTGAAACAACACTTTACGACAGAGTAGCAAAAGCGGCAAACTTCATGAGCTACTGGGTTTACAGGCTTTCACACTTCGAGCAGACACGCTATGCGGCGATGATCTTCAATCTCATGCTAACAGTACTCTTTAGCTACCGTATCTTTGCGCATGAGTTCTCATGGGCGACGCTGCTACTCGAAGGGACGGTCATGATCATTTCGATCAAAGTACTCATTATAGGAGAGAAGCGATGATTGCGTACCTGCTGACGATTGTATTGCTGCTGCTGATCGCACCGCTGCTGCTGAGTTTCATCAAGGCACTCAAGATGCGCCTGCTCTTCAAAAAGCCTGTTTCGATCTGGCAGGGGTACCGTAACTTCGCCAAACTGATGCACAAAGAGACCATCGTCTCCGAAGAGGCAAGCGCTATCAC
>JALUXB010000021.1 GCA_027019175.1 Sulfurovum sp.
GAAATGGTCAAATTTTAAGCAAAAAGTGGGAAACAATTTATTTTAGAATGGTTATAATGACTGGACTAAATTTCAATTAGGAGCGTTACAACATGGGTAAATTCGTGAACAACCTTGCAGAGTTCAAGAAATACTGTGAAGAGAACGAAGTAGAATTCGTTGACTTCCGTTTTACAGATATTAAAGGTGCATGGCACCACATTTCATACAGAATGGGTGCAGTCAGTGACGAGATGCTCGAAGCGGGTCTTCCATTCGACGGGTCTTCCATCGAAAACTGGCAGCCGATCAACGAGTCTGACATGCTGCTCAAGCCGGACATCCCGACAGCATTTATGGATCCATTCACCGCTGATCCGACTGTTGTTGTCATCTGTGATGTTTACGACATCTATAAAAATGAGCTGTATGCAAAATGTCCAAGATCTATCGCGAAAAAAGCACTTCAGTACCTTGAAGAGCAAGGTATCGGTGATGCTGCATACTTCGGTCCTGAAAATGAGTTCTTCATCTTTGATGATGTGAAGATCCACGACCACGACAACCACCAGTCTTTCAAAGTAGAAACAGATGAAGGTCACTGGGCAGATACTGCTGAGTATGACGATATCGGAAACATGGGTCACAGACCAAGAATCAAAGGTGGTTACTTCCCGGTCATGCCTACTGACTCTATGGTAGACCTCAGAGCGGAAATGATGCTCCTTCTTGAAGAGGTAGGCCTTGAAGTTGTTCTCGGACACCACGAAGTGGCACAGGGACAGGGTGAAATCGGTATTGTCTTCGGGGACATCATCACTGCTGCAGACAACGTACAGAAGTACAAATATGTCGTAAAAATGGTTGCACACCTTAACGGTAAAACTGCGACATTCATGCCTAAGCCTATCTACAATGACAACGGTAACGGTATGCACGTTCACCAGTCTATCTGGAAAGACGGTAAAAACCTCTTCTACAAAGAGGGTGAGTATGCAAACCTCTCCAAAACAGCGCTTGACTACCTCAGCGGTATCTTCAAACACAAAGATGCGGTTGCAGCATTTACCAACGCTTCTACCAACTCTTACAAGAGACTCCTGCCAGGATTCGAAGCGCCAAGAATCCTTACATACTCTGCACAGAACAGATCTGCTGCATGTCGTATCCCTTACGGGGCAGGTGAGAAGTCAACCAGAATCGAAACACGTTTCCCTGACTCAACATCATGCCCATACCTCGCCTTCACTGTACTGATGATGGCTGGTATCGATGGTATCAAAAACGGCGGTTACGAACTGGTTGGACCATTTAACGAAGACCTTTTCGAACTGACAAGAGATGAACTGAAAGAGAGAGGTATTCCTGAACTGCCAAATACGTTCAGAGATGCACTCGAAGGACTCGAAGAAGACTACAGCTTCCTTACACCTGTAATGGATGCAGACTTCATCAAAACCTATGTTGACTATCAGTTTGACAGACACGTTATTCCTGTCGAGGGTCGTCCTACAGCATACGAGTATATCTCTACTTACTCTTGCTAAATCCCTCTCCGGGCTTCGGCCCGGAATTCTTCCCCTCTTTCCTTTCTTATCTATTTTCTGAATGATATGCTGCTCTTTTTAATACGGGCACCTATGCATATAATGCGTAGGGTGCGTAGCCACGCACCTCATGGATCATGTACAAGAATGGTGCGTGATTACGCACCCTACAGACAATAAACGTCATCCCTATACAGCGTCAAGATTCCTGCTTTCGCAGGAATGACTGAATCAAGTTCACTATCTTTGTCATCCCGCACTTGATGCGGGATCTTATATTGGTTGGGAGAGTGTTATTGAAAGGATGTTTCTCTTTGCTCTTTTACTGTAACCGGAAATTTAACGAACTGAATACCTTTAAATACATTTCCGCCATAGGTACGGATGAATCCGCGCTTCCAAGGTGCACTGTGCACAATAAAGTGAGAGGCTATGAAACGAACAGCTTTGTCTCTTTCTCTTTTTTGAAGAATGTAAAGTAGCTCCAGAGCACGGTACCGTAGACGAAGATGGAGAGTACCACTACCCCTGTTGTCACCGCTTCGAACATCGCTTTGTGGGCAAAGTCGGCAGGGATCATATGCACCAAAATGATGGAGAGTGCGCCTTTCATTCCAGAGAAGGTCAAAATGAACCACCCCTCCGTACCGACCTCCTTGCCAAAATAGGCAAACTTTGCCATAGAGAGTGCACGTATCAGCGTGGTAACCAAAAACATGATGAGAATTTCGTTCCGGTACTGCCAGAGCTGCCCGAAATCGACCATTTCCGCGAGGGCAAAGAAAATGAGTACCGCAGCGATATAGCCAAACTCTTTGGCCATCTCGTAAATATACTCCAGCCGATCCTTTGTCGTCGCAACAACAGAACTTGCACGCAATTTTCTGAAAAAACTCTTGCGCTTCTTTCCCTCTTTTGCTTCCATGGTTTCAAGATCCATGTCAATCCATGCTTTGGTAGCAATAATGGCGGTAATGAGTGTCAAAATACCGCTGGCGTGGTAGTGTTCGCCAAGCAGGTAGGCGGCATACCCTTCGATGATGAAAGCAAAGAGCTCCCCTCTTCGGTCGGAGAAGAGCTTCATCAGCATATAAAAACCATATCCCAGCGCAAGTCCCATTCCCATACTCACGACAAAGACGCGCAGCGCCTCTGTAGCCGCATGCCCAGCATCGATATGGCCGCTCATCATCCACGGCAGACCGATGAAGAAAAAGGCGATGACCGCCGTGGCATCGTTACCAAGTGATTCTCCCTCGATGAGCACCTTGATATCATGGCTGATACCTTTGAAACGTGAAAGCACCGATTGGACACTGACCGCATCGGTTGCCATATTGATGGCAAAGAGTGATACATACGCTCCCAGGGACAAACCTTCAAATACACCAAAGTAGGAAAGGCTCGCACCTGCAGCAATGGAGAGTGCCACGGCAACCACGGCAAGGTAGAAGATGCTCCAGCCGTGCTTTTTGATGTCCGAAAAGTGCAAATGGAGTGCATCTCCCATAAAGATAAGCGGGATACAGAAGAGAATGAGTGTATCAAAATGTTCACTCAGGTCAATTGGGACAGCTGCCTTGAAATAAGTGTAGA
>JALUXB010000022.1 GCA_027019175.1 Sulfurovum sp.
TACTTTCAGCATATACAAACTTGCCATTCTCTGTGAGAGCATACGCTGGCGTCCGGATATATTGATGATCTCTCCGGACTCTTTGCCTGTCTGTTTGGCAAACAGCCCTACCGCTTCGTTTGCCTGTTTGAGCAGTGCTTCGAGGTCTTCTTGCATTTTGCCCGCTTTGGCTTTGCTTGGCGGTGCTTTGAGCGCTTTTTTGATCGGTGCCCACATCTGCTTTACTTTTTGCAGGCTCTTGGCTGTTTGGGGGTCTTTATTGAAGGCAATGAGGGCATTGAGATGGTCTTCAAAGTTATGCATGGTCGTATCGAGATCTTTTTGGGGATCACCAAACCGGTTTTGCAGCCCGATCATTGCATAGTCTTTGAGCATCCGCTGTGTGTACATCCGCTGTTTCCCTGCCACATCCACTGCCTGTGACAGGTTGGCTATTTCCAGACCGTAGGCGAACTGAATACACCCTATGAGCACAATCCATATTCCTGCAAACCATTTAAAACTGTTTTGTTTCATCGCATCTTCCTTTTGTATATAGATTAGTTTACACCTACTTCACACTACAAACAATAAGACTTTTCTCAATTGGCACATTTTTATCTAAAAAGAGGCAAGCCACCTTCGTATTTCATCCAAATCATCCGTATATCTAAACCTTTCTGCTTTATTGGCGGCATCATGGTTGCCAAGTTGGAACAGCAAGCCTTTGAGACCATGTAAAACCCCGTCCAGCTCTTCATCCTCCGGATTTTCCTTCTCCAGTACTACAGCAAGGTGATTGATCGTGTTTTCAAGATCGAGCAACCCTTTAGCAATGACGGGTTCAAGTTCATCTTCCTCAAAACCAAACTCACGTAAAAAAAGATATGCTTTCTCTTTCGTTTCATTCAGCAGTTTCTGCATTGGTGATCCTTTGTAAAATTTCATTGAGATGCTCTGGATTCAGAGGTTTTTCCAAAATCCCTTCAAAGCCGTATTCGAATATTTTGTCATATGTCGATTTATAGACATCCGCGGTAAACGCATAGATGGGTGGTAGCGTCATATTGAGTTCTTTAAGTTTTCGCATCACTTCAAACCCGTTCATCCCCGGCATTTTGAGGTCGAGGAAAATAATATCATACTGCTTGACCTTGCACATACCGACTCCTTCATAGCCTCCTCCGGCAAGATCCACTTTGGCATTGGGGTAATCCTTGCCGATAAAAAGCCTGAAGATATCAAGATTTGTCTCTGTATCATCCACTACAAGGACAGAGAGTCCAACACCACTGCTCTTTTTACTGGTATTCTCTTTTTTCAAAAGCTTTTCATAAATCTTTACCGGTGCACAATATTCATAGAGATCATCGAAATACTTTAAAGAAAGATGTTGACGCATATTTTCTGCAATAAATACCGTTTTTTCAAAACGCTTTCCGCTTCGCAGATAATAGATAAGGGCATCTATTTTTGTATAATTTTGCGGCTCTGAAAGTACAGAAAGAATATCGGGTATGTCTTTTTGGGCATTTAACAGAAAATTGATCAGTGAATTTTCGCTTTTAAACGTCTTAACCGTGGCACCGTGCTGTTTCAAAAAATGGATCTTCTCTTTCACATAGGTACGTTCCTGCATACTTTTTTCAATGTAGAAGTAGATTTTCTTTCCTTTCACATCCGGTTGATGATCCCGGGTTTTTTCAAACAGGTAACTAAAGGAAAAGGTTGTTCCCACACCCGGCTCACTCTCAACCTCAAGTTCTCCGCCAAGCCTGTCTGCAAGCTGTTTGGTAATGTGCATACCCAGTCCCAAACCCTGTTTTTTCTTTTGGTACCGGCTATAGGGATTAAACACATCCTGTAGCTGCTCGGGGGTCATCCCGATACCGCTGTCCGAAACACTGAATACAGCTCTTATACCCTTTGGTTCTTTTTTGTATGCCATCTTTAGCCTGACAAAGCCTTCTTCGGTATACTTGAAGGCATTGGTCAAAAAATTGATAAGGATCTCCATCATATGCATCTGGTCACCGTAAACCAGAAACGGCGCGAACATACTTTCATACTCAAACGTAATTCTCTGTCTGTTTTTAATCTCAATGGAAAGATGGTCAATGCACTGCAGCAGCATCTCTTCCATATCAAAAAATGACTTCTGTATCTCCAGTTGACCGCTGTTGATCTTGGTGATATTCAAAATATCCTTTACAAGTGACTGCAGGCTGACCGCTCCGTGTATCGCTTTTTTCAGCTGAAACTTCTGCTCACCACGCAGGGCTTTACTCTCATCAATAATACTCAAGTATCCGTGGATGGTATTGAGGGATGTACGCATTTCATGGGAAAGATTTGCGATCATACTCTCCTGTGTCTTCAAAACCGTATTGAGACGGTCACTGACACTCTTCAGAATATGCTGCGATACCAGAGACTGCTCCTCCATCTCCTTAGCGTAGGTACAACGTTCAATGAAAAGAAAAGTGAACAATTGCTGTATGCCGACACCAAGTTTCTCTTTTTCTTCTTGATTGTCCGTCTGGTCATACAAATACGTATACCCTTCAAAAAGAAAGTTCAATAATTTTCGTGTATAGGCAGGATCATTTTCTTTAAAAACCCGATACTGAAGATAGTAAACAATTTTCATATCCCCTTCATAAAGCAGTTTTTGCAAACTTTTTACGGTTTCAGCCGCCTCCTCTTCGGGTCTGCCAAACTCTTTTTTGATCCTTTCTATGAAAAAGTGCTCTTGCTCGGTATTCAATCTCATACCTTATCCTTTTCCGCAATCAATGCAACTGTAATAGTTTGATTATGCAGTAAAATATCCTCAGACGGTTTTCTCGAAGCCGGAGAACCGATCTCTCCAAAAGAATGAAATCCGGCAAAAGAGACATCGATATGGTGTTTGATCTCTTCCAAATACAGATACTCCATCATTTTAAGATTTTCGGCAATCCCGATACAATGGAACATAAGTGCCGCACTCTTCTTTGGAGCGATGTCATAAAGCCTGCCAAGCCGTCTTAGCTGATCCTGTTTGCTCAGCATAATACCGACCTTGACATACTCTTTAGGGTAAACATCCCGATACAGCTGAATACTTCCCTCTTCTCTATTTACAGCTACAATAGATGCCAACGGTGCATTCGACCACTCCATACCTGCATGCTTTTGTACAAAAAGAGGATAACCGAACCTTCCGATAAGAAATTCATCGATCTTTCCCGTGATCTCCTCTATGACATCAAGTGCAGGAAGATTATTGATCTCATACAGTGTTTTATGCTCTGCCCGGGTAATTTCAAGCGGAATGCCTGCCGGCCGGAACAGGTGCATACTCATTCCGTCAAGTCTATACCGCTCACTGTCAATACTCCATAAAAGCATATGCCGTGCATAAAAACTTCCATTATAAAAAATAGAAGGATGTTCTTCTATGCATAACTCAACACCGGCTACAGCACCGTAGACTTTTTTGATCTCCTTCGCCTTGGAAAAATCTGCAAGATGTGCTTCCAGTACAGGAGAAGAGAAACTGCTCAGCAATATTGCCTGTTCATACAGCTGACTCACGGCAATGTCATCTTCTTCCGAAAACAGATGCACCGCAAATGCGTCCCTTTTCATATCACAGCAAAAATAGACTATGGGAAACTGTTCTGTTGTTTCAACATAAGGGATTTCATCGGCAATATTCCCACTGCTGCTGCAACCAAGAATCTCTGTATCAGGGTAATTCGTGCGGAGTAATGCATATTCAGCCAAAAAAGCACTTTTTTGGCTGCTCCTGTAAAATGCAATAATTATTGTCGGAACAAAGCCCAAATCTTTAAAGTTACTGTCTGAAACCGTTTTGTAATGCATTATTGACCTACCTGAACGGGAATATGCATCAGGCGATGTCTAACAGTTTTTCAAATTTCTGTTTGTAGGTTGTAGGCATAATCGGTTTTCGGAGCAAAAGATCGAAAAGGTCTGATGCCTGTTCATATTCATCAGGATAGAGCGTCAAAGCTGCTATCTTTGTGTGCTCACTTTTTTCATTTGCCTCTTTGGCAATATCCACCCCTGTGCCGTCAGGCAGATTGATATCGACAATGACAATATCATAAGGCGGATTTTCTTCAATTTTTTTTCTCGCCTCTGCAACATTCATTGCACTTTCTACCTGTATAGAAATATTGTACTCTTTTACCAAAAGTCCTATCACTTTTTCTTCAAACTCTAAATTATATTTAAAATCATCTACAATCAATACTCTCTTGGACATATGAAACCTCCCAATTTCTGATGTTTCATATCATAAAACAATCGTCATCCAAAAACTATAGGACTTTTCTGACTTTAATAAAATAGAATGAGGAAAATTCAGTTTTTTTGTTGAAGGACGAAGTGTATCAGCTGGGAAGTATTGGAAAGAGAAAGTTTATCAAGTATATGTGCATGGTGCGCTGACACTGTTTTTGGAGAAATATCCAGCTTCTCTGCGATCTCTTTGAAACTCATGCCGGACACAATATAGTGGCATATTTCAAATTCTCTTTTTGACAGTGAATTGAGAGAGGCAATTTCTTTCTTCTCTATAGCAGTACCGTAATCCAAACACTGTATATATTGGGGGTTGATATATACGTCGCCTTTAAGAATTGCGGAAATTGCATCTTGAAATGAATGCAAGACATTCGTTTTGTGTAAATATCCGGATGCCCCTTCATGGATACACTCTATGGCGTAAGGGTCTTCAGGGTACATACTGCAAACAAGTATTTTCATTTCGGGGTAATCATTGGATAGCTGCCGAATACTGCTGTAAGAGTTGACATTTCCAAGATGTAGATCCAAAATCATCAGATCATACCGTTTCTCTTTCAGTCTTTCCATCATGTCATCATAGTTGAGTGCCGTATCGATAACATTTGTTTCACATGATTTACACTTTTTAAGCAGTGCTTTCATACCGGCACTGACAATGTCATGATCATCCACAATCAATATGTTGTGACAACGGAATTCCATTCTGTACCTTTTTCCCATATATTTACCATATAATCTTACAATAAAATATGTAAAATATAACAACATTAATATATGACGTTTTTATAGAATATTTTAATCGGTTTTTTTCATTCAACAACATACAGTAAAATACATGTGTTCATATTCCATCTTGAAGGAGAATTATGCTTTTCAGAATACTGCTTGTCATAAGTATTTCAACTTTGGCTTTTTCAGAAGAATCCATGCAGGCACTCTATATGAAAAACGGTTGCAGTGCCTGCCACGGCATCTATGCGGAAGGTATCGGTGCGACGCCGAGACTAATCGGGCGTGATGCCAATGTACTCAAGGAACGTTTAAGAGATTTGAAAAAAGGGAAAACGCGTTCGGCTTTTGGAACCGTAATGGTCTCCTTTGCCAAAGGTTTGAGTGATGAAGAGATCGATCAAATGGCGGAGTATCTTTCAACACTGAAAAAAGTACCGCCGAAAGAAAGATACGAATTGCTTCCCGACGAGGATGACGGATCATCCTGAATCGGTATAACAGTTAGTGTGTTTCAACCGGTACGGTCTGTGCCGGTGCTTCTTCTACCTTCTCCACGGTAGGTGCAGCTGTATTTCCTGTCACTTCCGCAGCTTTTGCTTTAACCGCTTCAACAGCTTCCGCACCTTTTGCCTTGACAGCTTCGACTGCTGCAGCACCGCTCTCTTTGGCACTCTCTACAGCTTCGCCTGTTTTTTTCGCAGCATTGTCAACAGCTTCAGAAACCGTTTTCTTAACCGCTTCTACTGTTTCCGCAGCTTTTTGGCTGTTTGACTTCATCTCTTCTTTAAGCTCGTCAAGCTCCTCTTTGGCATCGAACAGGTCACTGTCAAGATCTGCAACACGTTCAACATTCGCACCATATTCATAGACAAGTTCACCGCCATCGTGTCCCTGTTTGAAAATGCCTGCGACAAATACAACCAGTACCAACAGGTAAAGCCCTTTCATAAGCCCTTTCTTGATAGTCGCAGAGAGAAGTTTAAAGAGCACGACTACTACTGAAGCGAGCATCAGGTAGGTGCCGAGCAGTTTATGTGCTTTCAGTTCCGCCTGCCCTGCCTGTGTCAGTCCGTCAAAGGCTTCTTTTCCGTCAATCGTACCGGTATAGTAAGCGGCAAATGCTGCAAGCATTCCCACCACCAACAGGAAAAATGTGATCACACCGATCGCTCTTTTTTTGGCAAAAAGGTTGATGATCTCAACCAAGAGGACAATGACAGGAATCGCGATCACAAAGTGATCGATTGGCGGGTGGAGAAGGACGGGGACATCAAACGGCAAATTGATTGCCGGCAGTTTCAAAGCTGGTAGTTCCATGGAAGTATTCCTTTTTATTGATTTATATCAACCGATTATATCACAAAATAATTATCAAAACGGTTTAACCACAACCATAATCACAATGCCGATCATCAGCAGCGTCGGCACTTCGTTATAGACACGCAGCCATTTGCTGCTTTTGAAATGCGGATTTTCAATCATGATCTGTCGAATTTTCTCCAGTGAGAAGTGATAAGCGATCAACAACGCAACCAGAAAAAGCTTTACATGCATCCATCCGCCGCTGCTGAAAATGCCGCTGTTAAGATAAAGCATGGTGCCGCCGGAAAGAATGGTTGCCCACATCGCCGGTACACCGATGTATTTCATCAGTTTGTACTCCTGTACTTCCACCACATCGGTAAATGCTTTGGTATCGGCATTCTCTCTGTGGTAAATGAAAAGCCTCGGCAGATAAAAGAGCATTGCCATCCAGCTGACAAAACTCATGACATGGAATGCCAGTATCCAGTTGTAATATGCCATTGTTACTTCCTTATGCGAAAATCTTTTTTGCTGTAAATCACCAGCTGTATATGGTTATAATACCCAATATGCGCATAGTATACGGTAAGTCTGGTACCATTTTTCGGTGTAAGTTTACGATTTTTAAAGTAAATTGGTATGCTTTGGCTGCCGGTGTACAAATAGCCGTTTTTATACGTCCCTGTAATGTTGCGTACCACTTCATTCATTCGCAGATTTTCAAGCGAGCCGTAATACACAGCCAGGGAGCTGCGCCCTTTTTCCCTGAGCTTTACCATTGAAGTAATCTCTTTGAGTCCTCTGTAGCTTCCTGCCTCATCGACACGCAAGTCATACCGTTTTCCCTCTTCAAATCCACGTACTGCACCAAAAACAAAGATACCCCTGCCTTTTGGCGACTGCTTTATGACTGCATAGCGTCCGCGTTTTAGCACGACAACAGCATCATTCAAAATGAGAGGCTGCTGCAGTTTTTCTGTTTTGTAAAGCATTTCAATCGTGCCAATGACAGGTTTTTGGGCTTCATCTTTTGCAGATGATACAAAAGGCCTGGTATCAAACAGTGCATAAATGGGAAGATGGTCGGAATAGCCTCTGCCGGTATGTCTGCCTCCTTTGATCTCCCAATGGTTGATGTAACCTTTTTTTGTAAAAAGATACCGTGGTTTGAATACAGCAAAAGAGTTGTTGACATAGTCTATCTTTTTGCCGTCAAACATCGTTTTGGGAAGCAGTATATGGTCAAGTGTACTTTTATGTCCGTAAAACCTGTGACTCCATCGTTGCCGATAGGGAAGCTCCTGCCATAGATCGTAATGTTGCACACCATTGCCGTTCTTCACCTGCGCTTTACTTAAAAGCGCCCCCTCTTTTACCGTCCCAAGCAGATGGTTCAGGCCAATCCTGCCCCCGGTATCGTTCAAACGTTTTGGCAAAGTGAGATAGGCATCGTAATCGGTATTGAAATCTCCAAGAAGTATGTACTCACTCCCTTTGGGAAGTATTTCAATGCGCTTCCTGAGTACCTTCGCATAGGCGATACGTTTACTCTCATACCCTTTGCGGCTTCGGGATTTCCAGTGATTGACAAACAGCTTCAGAGGGTAGCCTTCGGCAATCACATCGGCTTCGAGAATATCCCGTACACCGTCAGCATAACTGACACGAAGGTCTCTATGGGCTTTTATGGGGAAACGCGAAAGGAGTGCTGCCTGTACTGAAGCGTTTCGTTTAGAGGTGATCACTCCGTAGCGGTATGGACACCCTACCCGTTTCAGCCGTTTTTGCAGTTGCCTGAAGACCTGTGCATTCTCTACTTCCTGCAATCCTACAATATCGGCATCAAGATCACACAGCACTTCAGCTGTATGGTTCAGCTTTGTCTCTGCCATATGTTTGTTCCAGTTGTGTTTACCCGGTATAAATTCCTCGTATTCTGTTCCGTTCTTCACGGCATCAAAAAGATTTTCAACATTGTAGCTCGCCACTTTGAAGGGCACGGCAAGAAGTAAAAGCGGTATGAGAAAAAGAGAAATTATTTTCATACGGAAAGTGTAGCAAAAAAGGAGAAAATACTGAAATTGTCTGTCAAATTGACAGACAATTGTAAATAAACAAATTATCCGAACATTTTGCCAAGCATACCCATAGCACCCTCTGCACCGCCAACCTGTTCAAGCATCTGGTCTACAATACTGCCTTCACCGGAAGTTGCCTGGTCTATCACCTGCGGCAGCGCATCGGCAAGCGCCTGAAGCGCACTGCCTTCTTCGAGTCCAAGCTGAGAAGCAAACTGTGAAACCTTTTCAGACCCCAGAAGTGCACTCACCTGTTCAGGATCGATTGTTTTGTTCTCTCCATTGCCAAGCCATGAGCCGACAATCTCACCCAGTCCGTTCTCTGAAAGCCCTGAAACAAATGTTGAAAGATCAAGTCCGCCATCCTCATTCTGAATCAAAGAGCCGATCGCATTGGCGACATTGTCAAGATCGAGTCCGGTTGTCGCATCATCATTGTTGTTCTGTATGAGCTGTGCACCCATTTGGAAAAGTTCATTCAAGTCCATTTTTGCTCCTTAATATTAAGTTCATTGCCTATTATGACAAAGAATTATCTGTAAACTCTCTCTTTTATCGATGCGAGCAGAGAAAGAAACTCCTCTTTGGTTCCTGTTCCCTCTACCATATCGATAATACGCTCTCCGTCAGGTGCAATAAAATAAAATGACGGTGTTCCCAACCGTTTCATGCCAAGCGGCAGCTTTTCAATCAGCAGGTTTTTCCTGACCAGTACAAAGTCTTTATTCAACACTGCTTTCACCTCGGGCTCAACCATCACATTTCGATCCATCCAGATACATCCGCGACAAAAAGGCAGATACCCTTCAATGAGGATGATCTTCTGATGCTTACGGGCAATTTTGAGAGCTTCATCGTAACTATAGCGTTTGACGCCATGGGCGATCATCATTTTTTCGGCATACTCGTACAGAAAATCCGCCAATGCTTCAGTCTCTTCTTCCGTTACCTTCACCGGAGGCATCTGCCTATATATTTTACGAACATTTTTGGGTAAAACAGTGTGAAATGCTTTGGGATTTTTCAGAAACTGTGTCAGCCAGTCCTCTATCTCGAACTTCTGTCCCTCTGCATCGAGAGTACGGTCACCTACCTGGTCTTTGATACGAAAAGAGAGTTCCGTTACTGTTGGAGCTGTCAGGTTCAGATCTCTGTTATCGTGCTGATAATTGACCACCAGTTTGCTTTGGGGAATGTAGTATTCGCGATGGCAGGAGGCGCATTTTGTTTCAAAGACCGCTTCACCTGACATGGCAAACAGGAAAGTTGCCATAAGCAAAATCAGTCCAAAAATCTTCATTTGCCCTCCTTGAGTACAATCGCATCATCTTCCAACACAATACTGCCGGCATCAATCAGTGCAGTCAATGTACGCTTGAAATTTTTTTTACTGAGTCCAAATGTTTTGGCAATTGCCTCCGCATCGCTTTTGTAGGTAAAAGGCAGCCTGCCGTCCGCCTCTTTCAGCAGTTGCAATACTGTGCCTTCGGCAAGCGTCAGCTTTGCCGCTTTGCCGATGGGCTGCAGCGACATGTCAAGCTTGCCGTCTTTGCGTACCATTTTGATGTATCCTTTTTTCCTGTCGCCTACTCTCAGTGTCTCGAAAATTTCGTTCTCAAAGAGCATCCCTTCATAGAGATTGTCGACAATCACCTTGTAGCCAAGTGGCGTCTTTGCAAGTATAAGCATCTCGCACATTTGGTTTTGCTGTAACCCTTTGAGGTCACGCTTGAAGTACTTTCCTATCTTCTGCGTACCATAAAGTCTGCCTGTCTTTTCATCGAGACACACCCGTAAAACATACTTTTTGCCGATATTAAAGTACTCTTTTTGCTGTGAAAGGGGTACAAAGAGGTCTTTGGGAAGCCCCCAGTTGACAAAGGCACCGTAGCTTTTGTAGTCCACCACGGTAAAGTAGCCGTACTCTCCCAGCTTGGCATAGGGCATCTTTGTTGTCGCAACCGGACGGTCTTCACTGTCAGTATAGACAAAGACATCGAGCAGACTGCCCATAGGCATTTCATCTTCCATAATGTAAATGTTGGGCAGCAGCACCTCTTCGTAATCTTTGGCACTGAGGTAGTAGCCGTAGTCTGTGTCGCGTTCTATTTTGAGGGTATTTATTTCACCAATGCGGATGTGGTCGTTCTGTGCTTTTGTCTGAGGCATGTTGTTCCGTTTATTTTTGTTTGCGTGATACACTCACGGGTTTTGGGTATTATAGCCAAATTCTCATCACACTCCACACCGCTACACATTTTTTTGCTACACTTCAACAATCCATTCAAAGGAATATACTGATGAAAATAGCCATACTCTTTTTTACGCTCGCCATTACCCTCTTTGCCAAACCGCAGACCATCGTTTTTGCTGCCGGCTGCTTCTGGGGTGTCGAAAAACACTTCGGGCAGATGTCCGGTGTCATCAACGCCGTCTCCGGATATGCCGGCGGCAACTATGACACCCCGAACTACGATACCGTTCTCAAATACCGGCACCATACCCCCAAAGGCATCGTCAATCACACCGAATCGGTCAAAGTCATCTATGATGACAGCAAAATATCCACGGAAAAACTCATTAAATCATTTTGGGAAATGCACGATCCCACACAAAAAAATCGTCAGGGCAACGATGTGGGCAACAACTACCGCAGTGCCATCTACTACACCACGCCGGAGCAAAAGAGCGTAGCGCTTGAAACGAAAGCGCAATATCAAAAACTCCTGACCAAAGCAGGCTACGGCACCATCACCACAGAGATAAAGCCGCTCAAAACGTTCTGGCCCGCTGAAGCATACCACCAGGACTACCTCAAAAAGAACCCCTCGGGCTACTGCCCCAACCACGCAACGGGCGTGAAGTTCACCACACAGAAACAAAAGAGCAGTACCAAGATAACACCCCTTGGCGGCAAGGAGATACTCGTCATCACCGCACCCCACTGCCGCTTCTGTGAAGACTTCAAGTTCGACGTGCTCGACCACTACCGTGGCTCGCTGCCGCTTCGTACCGCCCAAGCGAAACAGCTGAGCGGCTTCAAACTCGACGCCCCTATCAACGGTACCCCAACGTTGCTCTTCATCAAAAACGGCAAAGAGGTCTGGCGCCATGTAGGATATATGGATGAAAAAGCCTTCTATAAAGCTGTCGGTGCCTTCAAGCTGGGAACAAAAAGTGAAGCGTTTCATGTCGCATTCGAGAAAGGGACAGAGAGCCGCTTCTGCAAGCGCTATGAGAAGTTCAAACACACCGGTGACGGCGTATTCATCGACACCATCAGCGGCGATGCGCTCTTTGATACCCGTGACCGTTTCAACTCGGGTTCGGGGTGGCTGAGTTTCTACAAACCCATCAAAGGTGCCGTCATCGAAAAGGAGGACAACAGCCACGGTATGCACCGCGTGGAAATTGCAGCCGCCAAAAGCGGCGCGCATCTGGGGCACGTCTTCAACGATGCCCCGGGCGGCAAACGGCGCTACTGTATCAACGCCACTGTTTTGGAGTTTGTGCCACGGGATAAGCTAAAAAAATGATGAATACAAACCTATTTGGCAGTATAAAACAGTACTAAAATTCAAGTCTATTGTAGGGTGTTGTATCCCTACAACACCAATATTATAAACAACACATATACTTATAAATACCTGCTATGCTACAAACATAGTCAACAGTGTTGTCAGGGGACAACACCCTACGAATTTTAGAAAATACACCATAAAATTGAGTATAATCCTGTAACAACATCTTAAGGAATCACCATGCCATACAACACACTCACAGAAGAAGAACAATATGTCATTTTACATAAAGGCACAGAGCGCGCCTTTACCGGAAAGTTTTGGGATCACCACGAAGACGGCACCTATGTCTGCCGCCAGTGCGGCACACCGCTTTTCCCTTCAGATGCGAAATTCGACAGCGGTACGGGATGGCCAAGCTTCGATGACACCTTCCCCGGTGCGGTAAAAGAGGTACCCGATGCCGACGGCAGACGCATAGAGATTGTCTGTGCCAACTGCGGTGGACATCTTGGGCATGTCTTCGAAGGCGAAGGCTTCACCCCCAAACAGACCCGCCACTGTGTCAACTCCGTCTCTTTGGATTTTGTGCCGGAAGCATAACTGTTCCGGAGAACACTTTATACCCCGGGGAGAGATATTCTATTGTGCACTCTCCCCAACATGTTTTAAATGCTCGGCAAACTCCTGCGGCTTGACAAATCCTGTCAGACTTTTCTCAGGCATAAATTTTCCGTTTTTATCAAAGAAGATAATGTTAGGCGTACCGAAGAGTTCATACTTCTTCAAGAGTGCTTTCTCTGCATCGGTATTGTCCGTTACATCAACCTTGATGAAAGTAAACTTTTTGAGCTGCTCTTTGACTTTTGGATCAGGAAAGGTGATCTCTTCAAGCTCTTTACACGCTGTGCAGCTCTCTTTTCCAAAGTCAACTACTACAGGCTTGTCTGATGCCGCTACCTCTTTAAGCAGACGTGCAATGCTGTAGCCTCTATGGCTCTTCTCCGTATCGGCAGCTGCAACAACTGCTCCCTTGGGTGCAGTAAAACGTTCAAACGGTCTGAACATTGAACTTGCCCCGCTGAGCGCACCGACAAAGAGTGATGCCCCATAAAGCATCAGTACCATGGCAAAGAGCTGAACAAGCTTTTTGACTCCCGGTTTTTTATCGCTGCCGTCAAACACGCCCATATAGAGTGCCGAGCCCATAAAGAGCAGTGACCAGAGTATCAGTGTAATACCGTTCGGCAGTACGCGTCCAAGCATGAAAATGGCAAGCCCCAGCATCATCACACCGAAGACTTGGGAGACCACGCTCATCCAGCCGCCCGGTTTTGGCATGAACTTTCCGGCACCAATCCCCACCAACAGCAGCGGCATGCCCATACCGATGCTCATGACAAAGAGTGCCACCCCGCCAAGCAGGGCATCACCGGTATGGGAGATGAAGAGCACAGCCCCGCCAAGTGGCGGTGCCACGCAGGGACCGACAATGAGTGCGGAGAGCACACCCATAACCGCCGTACCGACAAAACCGCCCTTCTGCCCCGCTTCGTCACTGGCGCGGCTGAGCCTGCTCTGCCACGATGCCGGCAGCCCTATTTCGTAGTAGCCAAAAAGTGAGAAAGCAAGTGCAATGAACATTGCCGCAAATGCTGTCAGTACCCACGGATTCTGCATGGCTGTCTGAATGTCTGCCCCAACCAGTCCGGCGACAACACCGACTACGGTGTAGGTCAGTGCCATCGCAATGACATAAACAAGAGAAGTAAAAAAAGCCTTGGCAACACTGGGCTTTCCACTCCCCGACTGTGACACGATGATAGAGGAAAGAATAGGGATCATTGGAAAAATACACGGTGTAAGCGCAAGCAGCAGTCCAAATACAAAAAAGAGCAGCACAATGAAAAGCGAACTCTCGCTACCGAGCACATCGGCAATTTTGGCAGTATTGCCTTCGTGCGTCAAGGAACTGATCTTCTCGAACACACCTGCTGCTTTGCCTTTAAAGTCAAAACGTTTCTTAAACGGCTGGTAGCAGATGCCTGCATCAGAGCAGCCTACCACTTCGACTTCAAGGGTATAATCCCCTTTTACTTTGGAGGTAATATCGCTCACAGGAATCTTTACCGTCAACCTCTTTTTGTAAACCAGCTCACCGTCGACTTCATGTGCAGGCGGCAGTTTGGGATTCAGTGCGACTGTTTTTGGCTTGACAATACGAAATTTCAAATCGTTCCTGTAAATATGGATCTTGTCGGCCAGCCTGATCTGCGTTTCGATCACATCACCCTTTTGTACGGCTGTAATCTTAAAGGCATCTTCGGGGTCTAAAAACTTCTGTTTTTTCAGCGCACTGCTGAATCCGCCATAAGAGAATGCGGTAAAGAAGAGAAGTGTTGCAAGAAGTTGCTTGAACAGTTTTGTCATTGTTACTCTCTGTCAATAAATTTTTATATAAGCATTGTATGCTACTATCCGTGTAGACGCTGTGTAATCTTAGCAAAAATGCGTTAACTATTTATTTACATGAGGCCAATAACTATGTCCAACCATCTCAAAAACGAACACTCTCCCTATCTTCAACAGCATGCCGACAATCCTGTCGACTGGTACCCGTGGGGAGAAGAGGCTTTCGAAAAGGCACAAAAAGAGCACAAACCCATCTTTTTGAGCATCGGTTACAGCTCCTGCCACTGGTGCCATGTAATGGAAAAAGAGTCGTTCCGGGATGCAAAGACAGCCGAAATTCTCAACAGACACTTTGTCGCCGTCAAGGTCGACCGCGAAGAGCGCCCCGACATCGACAAACACTTCCAGGAGGTCTACCAGCTGATGAACGGACGTCCGGGAGGCTGGCCTGCCTCCATTTTTCTGACCGAAGAGCTCAAACCCTTCTACTCGGCAACCTACATCCCGCCCGAACCCCGCTACGGAATGATGAGCTTCCCCACACTGCTGGAGGTGATCGCCGACAAGTACAAGAACGAAAAGGGGCCGCTTGTCGAAGAGGCCGAGAAGGTACTCAAGCATCTAAACCCCGACAAAGACAAGATACAGGCGACCAAACTCGACAACAGCATCATCGGCCGATACATCGAACAGGCCGGACAGCTTTTCGATAGCAGAGAAGGCGGCTTCAACAAAGCTCCAAAGTTTCCGCAGGCCTCCACACTCGACCTGCTGCTCGACCTCCACAAACTCACCGGCAGCGAAGAAGCGCTCAATATGGCACGCTTTTCACTTTTGGCAATGGCAAAGGGGGGTCTGAGAGACCTCGTCGACGGCGGTTTCTGCCGCTACGCCACCGATGACAGCTGGCTGGTACCCCACTTTGAAAAGATGACCTACGACAATGCACATCTGAGCAGTGTCTACCTTAAAGCCTATCACATCACAGGTGACGGCTTCTTCAAGAAAGTCGCTTTCGAAACACTCGATTTCATGCTTGAAAAAATGCAGGAAGACAATCTATTCTACTCTGCAAGCGATGCCGACACCGAAGGTGAAGAGGGAAAATATTTCGTCTACACTTATGAAAAAGCGCTTAAATCCTTTGCCAAAGCGGGCATCCCCAAAAAAGAGCACGAAACACTTGCAAAAGCGCTGCACATCACACCGGAAGGGAACTTCGAAGGCAAGAACATCGTGCGCGTCGATTCACCTGAAAATACTGAAACGATCCCCTACTATGACGAAGCCATTGCCGCACTCAAAAAACGCAGGGAAGAGAAACGTACCTACCCCTTCATCGACAAAAAGGTCATCACATCATGGAATGCGATGATGATCACCGCACTTTTCAAAGCTTCCAGGGTCGATACGAAGTATCTCGAACCGGCCAAAGAAGCGCTGCAGCGCCTGCTTGAGACGATGTATCCCAACTCCCAGCTCTTCCATTCTACACTCATTGGCAAAAAACCGAAAATCCACGCCTTTTTGGAAGACTACGCCTATCTTGGCGAAGCACTCATCGAAGCGTATGAGAGTACACTTGACGAGACACATCTTATCGTAGCACAGAAACTGACCAATGCCGCGATCGAGAAGTTTTACAAAAACGGCATTTGGAAATTTTCACGCGGCGAATTTGAGACCGACGCGGAGATACACGACAGCTCCTACCCCTCTTCGCTTGCCACGATGGTAGGCGTGCTGCACTCGGTCTCCTCGCTCATCGACCCTGTCTACAAAAAGTTCGTCTTCAAGTCGCTTGAGATACACTCCTACGATGTGATGCGCCAGCCCATCTCCACACCGAAACTCAGCAAAATGGTCATCCGCTACCTGCTGGACGATGTCATCATCAAAGCCAAAGAGCAGAAGCTGCAGCCACACATTGCAGACCTCGACACGCTACCCTACCCCTTCAGTCTGCTGCGTACCGATACCAACGACGGCTTCATGATCTGCAACACCTCCGCCTGCTTTGGACACGAAAAGAATTTTG
>JALUXB010000023.1 GCA_027019175.1 Sulfurovum sp.
GTTTTCTCAGAGGGGCGTCATGGAAGCACTTTTTTCTCAAATACGAGGAGTCGAACAGGCTGCACAAACGGATGCTTGAAGTTTCCCGTCTGCAGCAGGAGAGTGAAACCTACCGTGATGCTCTCTACCGTCTTCAGACAAACGATGTTTTCTGGCACGGGATTTTCGGAGGGCTCTACCTGCCCAATCTGCGGGACAATGCCTACCGCTATCTTTGTGAGTGCGAGAACCTTCGTTACGGCAACTGCCCCAAAGCCATTGAAATAAGCGATACCAATATGGACGGATTTGAAGAACTAAAGGTGGTCACCAATGCGTTGATCACCCGTTTTGACAGCAGATACGGCGGTCAGATGGTGGAGATGCTGCTTCGGGACAGGTCTTTCAATCTGCAAAACACACTGACACGCCGAAAGGAAGCCTACCATAAGGAACTTCTTGAGAGCAGCGACACCCCCGTGCATAACACCGATGAGAAAGAGGGGATCGCAACCATTCACACTCGCCGGGCAGAGAAAGAGAGCCAGCTTGTTGAGGCTTTACATGTCGACTGGTATCTTAAAAACTCTTTCATTGACCATATTAGTGACACTACGATGACACTGGAGAACTTTCGTGACTGTAGCTTCAAAGAGTATGGTGATTTTGCCGATCAGCCTTTTACATACAGTGTTGAAGAAGGGCACATGCTGTTTCAGCGTAATGGGGGCATTTACGCGGAAAAGAAAATACCTGCACGTCTTGAGAAGACCTATGTGTGTGAAGAGAGTATCATCGGCTTTTCTGTCAATCTTGAAACCGAAGCGGAAGCATCCTATCTCTACGGGCTGGAGTGCAATCTTCATTTTGCCAGTCTGGAGCACCTCTTTTTGAATGAAATACGTGCTGACAAAGCAATATCGCTTGAAGATATAGAAACATTTTCCATGAGAGACAGCTATACGCACAAACAGCTTATTTGGCAGTGCGACACACCTTTTTCTTTGTTGGCGACACCTCTGTGTACGGTTTCAAAAAGTGAAAAGGGATTCGATCTGACAGTACAGGGTATCAGCTTTATTCTTCTTTTCCCTTTCTGTCATAAACTCTCCATATCGGGGAACCTGGAGGTACATGATGTCTGAAATACGGTATGATCCGCTTCATGATCTCTATACGGTCATTGCCCCAGACAGGCTTACACGCTCGAACCTCTTTCCTGTTCATGATGAAAAACTGGACGAGCCGGCACATTGTCCGTTCTGTGCCGGCCATGAATCCATGACGCCGGCAGAGATATTCTCGATAAAAGATGACAAGGGAAGATGGCTGACACGGGTAATTCCCAATCTGTACAAAGCGCTTGCCATAGAGAACAGTGACCGTAGAAAAGAGGAGGGGATCTATGACAGAATAGACGGTTTTGGTGCCCATGAAATCATTGTAGATACCCCTCAGCATCTGATTACATTCGATGCGCTTGATGAGAAACAGATGACATTGTGGCTGCAAACCATTCAGGCACGAGTGAATGACCTTTGCAAAGACAGCCGTCTGGTCTACCTGAGTATTTTCAAAAATCAGGGAAAGCATGCTGGTTCGACACTTCCCCATGTCCACACACAGCTTATCGGTATGCCGGTGGTTCCGACCAAAACACTTCATATTATGGAGTATCTTTACAGACATTACAGGGAACATGGGAGAAGCCTTTTTCAAGACATTGTGGACTATGAGCTGGAGCAGGGCAGCCGTATAGTGGCAGAGAGTGGCCATTTTATTGCCTACTGCCCCTACGGAAGCCAATTTGCCTTTGAAGTCATACTGATGCCCAAAACAGCAATAGGTGACATGGGTACCTGTCCCAAACCTCTTCTGGAAGAAGCAGCACAGCTTCTGCATAAAGTCCTCGGCACATTAAGAAGAGAGCTGAAAGAGTTTGACTATAATATCTATATACAAAATCCGCCTTTGCAGAAAACGTATGAGACAGAAGATTTTTTTGGGGATATCCATGCTTTTTACCGTTGGTATCTGCGTATTATTCCCCGGCTTTACCAGACAGGAGGCTTTGAATTGCAGAACAATATGACGATTAATCCGCTGCCGCCGGAAAAAGCGGCGGGACTGCTACGATGAAAGTACTCTTTGTCAGCAGCGAAATGTTTCCCTACTCAAAAAGCGGCGGGTTGGGAGATGTTGCGCATTCTCTCCCTTTGGCACTTCAAAAATACTGTGAAGTTGTTACGTTAACACCGCTGTACCGCTTTGTTGACAGAAAACCGCTGCAACTGCACCCGATTGGTGCTGCCCATACGCTGAAAGCAGGGGGTAAAACGTATACATACAGTATCATGTGGGAAGAGAAACACGGCACACTTTTTATCGAAAATGACCTGCTCTGTCAAAGCGATGTGTTGTACGGCATGGAGAACGATGCCCTGCGTTTCGGTCTCTTCTCCCATATTGCCGCCGATGTTGCAAAAAGGATCGAAGCCGATATTGTCCACTTGAACGACTGGCATACTGCATTGACACCGCTCTTTTTGAAAAAAAGCCGTATCCCCACCGTGTTTACCATCCACAACCTTGCCTATCAGGGAATTTTTGGGAAAGAAGTGCTGCAGCCGCTTGGTATTGAGAAACGCTATTTTACCATGGAGGGAGTGGAGTTTTTCGGAAAAGTGAACTTCATGAAAGCGGGTATTGCCTACAGTGACACTGTCACGACGGTCAGCCCTACCTATGCCAAAGAGATTTTAACGCCGGAATTTGGCTGTGGGCTCGACGGTTTTTTGAAAAAGCACAGCCAAAAACTGATAGGCATACTCAACGGTATCGATACACGCTTTTTCGACCCCGCACATGACAATGCCCTTGCTCTCAACTATACAGCGGCACATCCGGAAGTGAAAGCCGAAAACAAAAAAGCGCTTTTTGGAAAACTTACTCTTACTGATTGGGAACAGCCCCTGTTCGTATTTATTGGCAGACTGGTGGAACAAAAAGGGCTTTCACTCATACGTGGTATGCTGGAGAAGCTTTCCGGGGAGACACTGACCTTCATCATGCTGGGGGAGGGAGATGCCGAAACCGAAGCAGAGTTCAGGAAACTTTCAAAGCGTTACCTGCACTTTCATTACATTCAGGGGTATGACGAAGCCTTGTCGCACCAACTCTATGCGGCTGCCGATTTTCTGTTAATGCCCTCGCGTTTTGAACCCTGCGGACTCAACCAGATGATTGCGGCAAGATACGGCGCAATTCCCATTGTACACAGTACCGGCGGGTTGAAAGACAGTGTCTTTGAAGCACACAAACAATGCATCGAAGGTATTGTTTTTGAAGACTACAGCGTACAGGCATTGCTTCATGCCGTACAAAGAGCGATGCACCGTTACGCCGACAGGGCAGCATTCCTGCAAACGGTACAGTTTGATATGCAATGCGATGTCTCTTTCGATAAAAGTGCCAAAACCTACGCTGCGCTTTATAGGAAGATGCTATGAGCAAACTTGTCATCGATATAGGCGGTACCTGGCTGCGTAGTGAACTCATTGCAGAGGGGAGAGTGCCTGTGCAGGAGAAAATACCCAGCCATTCGGTTTTGCTTGAGACCTATGTTGAGTCGATGCTGCAGACCCACCCCGACATTGCCGAAGTGTCCATCTCTTTTGCGGGTCAGGTCGATAACGGCACCATTGTCTCTGCGCCGAATATTGTCGTTAAGGAATACAATATTAAAAAATATATTGAATCGAAATATCCGGTGACTGTAAAGATAGACAATGACCTGATCTGCGCGCTCCGGGCAGAACGTACCCTGACCAAAACACCCTTTCTTGCACTTCTCTATATCGGTACAGGACTGGGAAGTGCAGTGCTTGACAAAGGGTGTGTTGTCAGAGGGGTACACAACCTCTCCTGGGAGATCGGACATATACCGTTCAGACAGGCACCTTTTCAGTGTGGCTGCGGGAAACATAACTGTCTCGAACTCTTTTGCAGCGGCAGCGGTCTGGAAAAGTGGTATGACTACTACGGGCTGCCACCCATGACACTCGAGGTACTTAGGCATACCAAAACAGCAGAAGCCATGCAGATATATGCCAACTTCAAAGAAGCCATTCTGTATGCCACAGCTACACTCATTACACTGGCAAACCCTGAAGAGGTGGTACTTGGCGGCGGGATAGTCCAGGCAAACCCCTGGCTTGAGAGTGAAGTACAAAAAGAGATAGGTGACTATGCCCTTGCTTCGAACCTCACACAGGTCACAATAAGGAAAAGCACCCTGAAAAATGCATCACTGGAAGGAGCAAAACTGTTATGAACCCTCAGATCAACACACTTTTTGTCGCAAGTGAAGTCGTCCCGTTCGCCAAAACCGGTGGGCTGGCAGATGTCAGCGGTGCCCTGCCAAAAGCACTGGCTGCGTTGGGCGTAAACGTCAAGGTAGTGATGCCACGCTACTACAGCATTGACAAGGAAACCCTCGAACACATACCCATGGCACTCGGTGTCGGTATGGGAAGCATGGGGGAACTTTGGGCAGGGGTGTACCGCAGCTATCTTCCGGGCAGTGACGTCGAGATCTACTTTATCGATCATGAAGCATTTTACGGACGCAGTGGGCTCTACCATGAAGAAGAAGCCTATGCCGACAATGACATCCGTTTTGTATTTCTCTCCAAAGCCGCACTGCAGTTGAGTCGGGCACTTGACTTTCGACCTGACATTGTCCATGCCAATGACTGGCATACCGCTGCTCTTCCTGTTTTGCTGAAAACGACTCTGAGGGATGATGCCTTTTTTAAAGAGAGTGCTTCGGTACTGACTCTGCACAACCTTCAGCATCAGGGTGTCTTTGCAAAAGGGCTGATGGATATTCTCGGGGTGGACTGGCGCTACTTCAACCCCATGCAGCTTGAAGCGATGGATAATGTCAATCTGCTCAAAGGCGGCATCGCCTTCTGTGATGCCCTGACAACAGTCAGCAGACAATACGCCCATGAGATACAGACACCTGAATTCGGTTTCGGACTGGAAACCCATATACAGGCACATGCCCATAAACTCTACGGTATTCTCAATGGTGTGGACTATGAGGAGTGGAGCCCCGCAGTCGATCCCTATATCGCTGTCAGATATGACAGTGATTCCTTGGAAGGCAAGGCGCTCTGCAAACGGGATCTTCAGGAGAAGTTCGGGCTTCCGCTCCGCGAAGATGTACCTCTTATCGGCTTTGTAGGCAGATTTGTCACCCAAAAAGGGATAGAACTCATTGCCACTGTGCTCGAAGGGTTGCTTGCGATGGATATTCAAATGGTCATGCTTGGCAGCGGTGAACAGTGGGCTGAAGCTTTTTTCAGCGATATGTCCGGAAAATATCCCGATCGCTTCGGATGCCATATCGGGTACAACAATGCCCTGGCGCACCAGATAGAAGCGGGTAGCGACCTCTTTTTGATGCCTTCACTGTTTGAGCCCTGCGGACTGAACCAGATATATTCTCTGCGCTATGGTACCCTGCCGATCGTTCGGGCGACGGGAGGTCTGGATGATACCATTGTCAACTATGACCCCGAAAGCGGAGAAGGAAACGGCTTTAAATTCTGGTACGCCACACCGGATGCCCTTTACCATACCGTGCAGTGGGCGGTAGATACCTATTGCTATCATCCCGAGGCATTCAGAGCCATGCAGCTGCGTGCGATGAAGGCCCATTTCAGCTGGAAAGATGCTGCAAGCCAGTACCTCGACATCTATCTGGCACTCTATTATCAGAACAGAATTAAAAGGTACCAGTAATGACCTACCCCATACACTATGACATCAGCCGCTTCGAAGCACTCGACATATACCTCTTTAAAGAGGGCACCCATACGAAACTCTATGAAAAATTCGGTGCGCATTCCATGAAGACTGAAGGCAGGGAAGGTGTCTATTTTGCTGTTTGGGCACCCAATGCCAGAGAGGTCAGTGTCGTTGCTGATTTCAATGCCTATCTGCCGGGAGCCCATCCTCTCAAACGAAGAGAGGACGGTTCTGGTATTTGGGAAGGCTTCATTGAAAATGTACAGCCCTACACGACGTACAAATACCACATCGTATCGCAGTACCATGGTGTTGTCAACCAAAAAACAGACCCCTATGCCTTCTATTGTGAGAAACCTTCCAATTCGGCATCGGTCATCTACGACATCGAAGGGTACCGCTGGCATGACAGCCGGTGGATCGGAAAAGAGAGACCCCAGATCAACGGCCACGATAAGCCAATGAGCATCTATGAAGTCCATCTTGGCTCTTGGCGCAGGAAGGTTGAAGAGGGGAACCGTTACCTGACCTATGAAGAATTGGCAGAAGAGCTTGTTACCTATGTGAAATCCATGGCATACACCCATGTGGAACTGATGCCCATTACCGAATATCCGTTCAAGGGTTCCTGGGGCTATCAGGTGACCGGCTATTTTGCGCCGACCGCCCGTTTTGGTGAGCCAAAAGCATTCATGGCACTGGTAGATGCACTGCACCAAAACGGCATCGGGGTTATTCTCGACTGGGTACCCTCCCATTTTGTCACAGACGGACACGGACTTGCCACATTTGACGGTACCTGTCTTTATGAACATGAGGATCCCCGGCTGGGATATCAGCCGCAGTGGGGAAGTGCGGTATTCAATTACGGCAGGAATGAAGTGCGTGCCTTTCTGATCAGCAGTGCCTCATTCTGGTTTGAAAAGTACCATATTGACGGTATCCGGGTCGATGCTGTCGCATCCATGCTCTACCTTGACTACGGCAGAGAAGAGGGAGAGTGGCTTCCCAACAAAGAGGGCGGCAGGGAAAACCTTGAAGCCATCGCTTTTCTAAAACAGCTGAACCTCTCTGTCTATGGAGAGTTTGAAAACATTGTGATGATTGCAGAAGAGTCTACCGCCTATCCTATGGTCAGCAAACCGGTACATCTTGGCGGACTGGGCTTTGGTTTCAAATGGAACATGGGATGGATGCACGATACGCTGAAATATTTTTCACTCGACCCCATATACCGCCAGTACCATCAGGATGACCTGACTTTTAGTATATGGTATGCCTTTGACGAAAATTTTGTGCTGCCACTAAGCCATGACGAAGTTGTACACATGAAAGGCTCCCTCATCAACAAAATGGCAGGAGATACCAACCAGAAGTTTGCCAATCTCAGGGCGCTTTTTGGGTATATGATGGCACATCCGGGGAAAAAGCTCCTTTTTATGGGCGGAGAATTTGCCCAGTACCGGGAATGGGATTTTGAAAGTTCACTCGACTGGCATCTGCTTGACGATCCGAAACACAAAGGTTTGCAGCGTATGCTCACAGAGCTGAACAGACTCTACAGAAACGAGGAGGCACTTTACCGGTATGACAGTGAGCATGCCGGATTTGAGTGGATAGAACGCAGTGACAACCTCCACAATACCATCTCTTTTTTCCGAAAGAGTGACGATGCCGATGATACCATCATTGTGGTCTGCAACTTTGCCGATGCAAAAAGAGAGAACTACCGTGTTGCCGTACCCGAAGCAGGACGCTACAAAATGATCTTTAATTCACAGCATAGCCGTTATGAAGGGTGGTGTCATGAGAATGAAGGGGTTTATGAGAGTGAGAAGGTGCTGGCATGGGGAAGAGAAGACTTTGTCACCTTCACCATGCCGGCGCTCGGCGTGGTTTATTTTAAGCGTATCGACTGAAAACAGTCAGAAAAGGCGGACTTATTTTGATTCCACCTCTTTTTCGGCTTTGCTGATCATGATACTCCCAATGAGCAGTGCAAGTCCGTCAAGCAAAAGGCTGATGCCCACAAGCAGTCCTACAAGAAAAAGTGACGTAAAAGGCCATCCCACCAGGAAGATCACACCGATCACCAAAGAAGCGATGCTGTTTACCAGCCACCACCCCCATCCCTTTGCAGGTTTGAGTGAAAAAGCGAGCATGGCACTGGCAAAGGCATCAAAAAAGAAATAGACGGCAAAGAGAAGTCCAAGTGTTGCAATGCCCTCCATTGGATAGAAAAGCATCAGCATTGAAACAAAAATAAGAAGGAATGTCTTCAGCCATCCTGCCCAGTCTTCTTTGTTCGTGATCCATGTCATCCATCCGGAAATAACACCCATCAGCAGCATGAGTGCGGCAACGAAAAAGAGGGTTGTTGCAGACATAACCAATGGATAGACAATTCCGATGATCCCCAAAATAATGAAAATGATCCCGCTGATACGTGCATACTTTTTAAACTGGTCTACCAGGCCTTTGTTGACAGAGAGAAGTGAATAGTCCCACATAAGAACTCCTTTTTTAAAAGTATTTGATACTAAGTATAGCCAAAATACAACACCGATTCTGTCAGTCAACTGACCAAAAGCAGTGTATCTGTCTCACTCTTTTTCTTTTTTTGCCGCTACAGGGTACGTTCTGTTGAAAAGCTGACCGCGGACGTAGCGTCCGTAGATCAGTTCGAACATACCGGAGATGATGATGAATCCCATAAAGATCATCACCGCATCCGGGTTGGTGCGGTAGGTATGCAGCAGCAGGGTACAGAGTGCCAGAAATGCCAGTGTGGAAGAGGTTAGAACGATCAGCCGGTTGGCGCCGATGGTTTGATGAAGACGGTAGGCACTGACATTGACAAGGAAGAAAATAAGCAAAAATCCTGCACTCCCGATGATAGCGATCTGTGTCAGGTCAATGGTGTTGGCGAGGATGAGGCTGAAGGCGGTGGTGTAGAGCACCCCTTTGAAGGGAACTCCCGAGCGTTTGTCTTCATCCATCAGAGAGCGGGGCAGCTTTCCGTACTTGGCAATGATGTAACCAAGCCTTGCATTGCCGTAAATGGTGGCATTGATGGCGGAGAAAGTTGAGAGCAGGGCAGCAGAGGCGACCAGCACAAAACCGGTATGCCCCAGTGACGGCTGTGCAGCGATGGCCAGCGCATAGTCTTTGGCTTTCATCAGTGCAGCCTCTGGTACGCTGCCTACGGTAATGATGGAAATGAGCACATAGAGCGCAATGACAATGATGACCGAAGCATAAAAAGCACGCGGCAGGTTTTTTGACGGTTTTACAATGTCTTCAGCAGAGTTTGCAATGAGTTCGAAGCCCTCATAGGCGACGAAGATGATCATCCCTGCCGTGACGATGGAAAGTGGCGTACCCCAGTGTTCGGGTGACATACGTGCAGGGTCGACATGGGATGCGCCTGCAACGATGACCAGCACCAGAATGGACACTTTTAGTACGACGATGATTGTTTCGCTTTTGCCCACAAAGGAGGCGCTGACAAGGTTGATGAGTGCAGGGACAATGATGGCGGCGGTAATGAGCCCATGATGCAGCCAGATACTTTTGTGGGTGAAAAAGGTTTCACCGTAGTAGGCAAATGCGGTCGCATAGAGCGAAATGGTCACCAGGTAGCTCAGCCAGAGCATCAGGTTGACACTGCCTGAGAGAATGTTATCCCCAAAGGCTTTGTCGATGAATGTGACCGTCCCTCCCTCACTGGGGTAGGTGACGGAGAGTTTTGCGTATGAATAGGCTGTGAGTATGGCGACAAGCCCGGCAATGGCGAATGCCACAGCCGTTGCACCATGTGCGAGCGATACCGCTTCACCTAAAACGGCGAAGATTCCTCCGCCGACCATACCGCCGATTCCGATGGAGATTGCGCCAAGTAGTCCGATGCTTCGCATATAATGCCTTTGTTTAAATGATAGTCAGAGGAATTATATCCCAAATAGCATAGAGAATCAATCTCTTCTGTTTCCAAAAAACTCCAGCATCAAAATAAAGAGGTTGATGAAGTCGAGGTAGAGGGTCAGGGCGCCTACTACGGCAACACGTCCGAGGCTCTGTGCATCGCTGCCTTCGGCCATGGCTTCGCCAAGGGCTTTGATCTTTTGGGTATCGTAGGCGGTCAGTCCTACAAAAAGGATGACACCGATTACACTCAGCCACCATTCAAATGCTGCGCTTTGCAGGAAAAAGTTGACGATCATGGCAATGATGAGCCCGATCAGTGCGGCAAAAAGGAGATTGCCCCAGGAGCTCAGATCTGTGTCGGTAAAGTAGCCGTAGAGGCTCATCACCCCGAATGTTGCCGCGGCAATGAAAAAGGTGGTGGCAATGGATGCTTCGGTATAGACAATGAAAATACTTGCGAGTGTCATACCGTCGACTACGGAAAAAAGAATGAACAGCACCCGTGCGGTAGAAACATCCATTTTATTGATGCCTGCGGAAATAGCGATGACCAGCCCCAGCTCAATAAGAAAAAGTACCCATATCATGTAGGGATTGCCGAAAATTATATGCAGCAGGGTTGCACTGTGTACCACCATGAACGCACTCAGCCCGGATACCAGCAGTCCGACCATCATCCATTCATACACCCCCTTCAGCAACACATTGGTGTCGTGTTGGCTTAACTCATTCGTAAAAATACGTTCTTGCATTGATTGCTCCTTTAAATTTTTTGAACTATTATAGTCAAAAAAATGCAACAGCAATGTCAGCCAGCTTACAGAAAAGCACATAGGGCTTTGTCTACAATACCTATATCGCATTCTATTCAGGAGATCCGGCAATGTATGAAGAGGAAATGAGATATACCATAGCAAAACTCTTACAGGAAAAATCTACAGACGAAGCCCTTGAAGAAGCGGTTTCAGATATCTTTGGCAGAGCATTGGAAAGTTCCAAAAAAGCGGGGGTTTCTCTGGAAAGCGTCGTGTATGAAATTATGGAAGGGGTAGAAGCCGGTCTGGAGGACTCAAACCGTTTCAGTGAGTCTTACCTGAATCATGCGAGTGAACTGATTGTGGCAACCATTCACAAAGAAGGTATGAAAAGACTTGCCTGTGAAGAGCATAAAATGCATGCGGCACAACACCGTTTCAATGAAGTACTTGCCCTTGAAAGCAGTTACCTGAAAGATTCGATGGAAAGTTTTCGCCAGTATGCCGTGGACAAACACCACGGTATACTGCTTACCCAGCTTGACAGGCTTGAAATGAAAACAGCATCGATTCTTAGGAAAATGGCAGAACGGTTTGGTTATAATAAATACATCTCTTTGCATAAAAAAAGGACATCTCATTATGACCGCTAACCACCCCTGCTACGCCAACGCCTGTGAAGTACTCAAGCATACACAACTTTTTGGTGCGCTCTCACCGGAAACAAGACGAACGCTTGTTGAAGAGTGCACGCCTGTTGAATGGAAAAAAGGCGAATCGATCGATCCTGAAACCGGTACAAAATATATGCACATCGTTATCGATGGGAAAATGAAAGTAACACAGGTTGATCCGGACACAGGCAGAAGTATTGCCCTCTTTCTGCTTGCACCCGGTGATATTTTTGATATTTTTACGCTGCTTGACGGCAAGGAGCATATTGTCTTTCCCATTCCTATGGCGCCGATGAAACTGCTTCGTATCCCTTTGGAGCGTGCAAGAGAGTGGGTTAGAGAACATCCGCAGTTCAATGAGTCTTTTCTGCCTTATTTGGGGGAACGCCTGCGTGAGATCGAAGCCTTCAGTGAATCACTGGTCTTTCACGACACGACTACGCGGCTTGCCAACCTCATTTTGCACCATACCAGCCAGTGCCCGGATGAACAGAAAGGGCACTATCCCGTACAGTTGATCAACAACCTTTCGCATGAGTCGCTTGCCGAACTCATTGGTTCAGTCCGTTCTGTGGTTTCCACGCAGATGAAGAAACTTAAAGAAGAAGAGATCATACTTTCTAAAAAAGGAAAACTGGTGGTAAAAGATTTGAAAAAACTGATGAATCGCTGTGACATGTTCCACAAAGAGGAGATATAAAAGATGGATCATTTGCTGCAGGAAATAACACCTCTCATTTCATCTTATGGATTGTGGGTCATCTTTTTTGGGATGATGATCGAGGGTACGACGATGATCATTGCGGCAGGTATTCTTGCCTACCTTGGTATGCTTCCTGTAGCTGAAACCATTGCCGTTGCCATTGCCGGGGCGGTTGCCGGTGACCAGCTGTGGTATCTTCTTGGAAAACGCTACACAGCCAGACTCCTGCAGCGTTTTCCTTCGGTTGCGGCAAGAGTGGAACGGCTCTCTGACAAGGTCCGTAAAAAGGGTGATCTGCTTGCGTTCGGCAGCCGTTTTGTCTACAGCGGAGCCATTCTTTTCCCTGTGGCATTGGGTGTGTACGACTATCCGCACCGAAAATTTACCCTTTTTGACCTGCTTGGCGTAACACTCTGGGCATGTGTGGGTATTGCTTTAGGATATTTTCTCGGTACGGGAGTCGAACAGCTTTTTGGAAAAATTGAAAAGGTGAAACATCTACTTTGGCTTCTTGCCATAGTCACGTTTGTCGTCTGGAACGTCAAACGTTATCTCAAGATTAGAAAGGAGTCCCTGTTTTGAAAAGTGAGGCTTATGGATGGTATCACAGCATAAGTCTAACAAATCGTAAACGGAAATCGGAGTATACTTTTAAGAGAGGCGCAGTTGCGCAGCGAAGATAACACAAAATTTAAAAAAGGATGTACAATGAGTCAAAATATCAAATGGTTCAGTGAAATAGGTATTGAGGATGTCGCCGAAGTAGGGGGCAAAAATGCATCACTTGGTGAAATGTATCGTAATCTTACCAGTGAAGGGGTACGCGTCCCCAACGGTTTTGCCGTAACGGCCTCGGCGTACAAATACATTCTTGATTACAATCATCTTTGGGAAAAACTGCATGCGCAGCTTGACGACCTCGACCCCAACAATGTAAAAGAGTTGCAGGAACGCGGTGCAGCGTGTCGTGACCTTGTCTACCATGCGACGATCCCTGACGACCTGAAGCAGGAGATCCTCGACAATTATGCCAAACTCAAGAAAGAGTACGGCGAACACCTCTCCGTTGCCGTGCGTTCCTCCGCTACGGCAGAAGACTCTCCTGAAGCCTCTTTTGCCGGACAGAACGAAACCTACCTTCATATACAAAACGAAGAGCAGCTGCTTGACTCGTATATGCGTTGTCTTGCCTCCAACTTCACCGACCGCTCTTTGCACTACAAATATGACAACGGTTTTGACTACTACAAGGTCTACCTTTCTGCAGTGATCATGAAAATGGTACGCAGTGACATCGGCGCAAGCGGGGTCATGTTCAGTCTTGATACCGAAACTGGCTTCCGTGATGTTGTCTTCATTAACGCGGCGTTTGGTCTGGGAGAGAATGTAGTGCTTGGTACCATTGACCCGGACACATTCTATGTCCACAAACCGACCTTCAACAAAGGACACCGTGCCGTACTCAAACGCCGCCTTGGAAGTAAGGAACTTAAAATGGTCTTTACCAAAGAGGCCAATGTCAGCAACATGGCTGTGGAGTACACCAAAAATGTCGAAACAACGCCGGAAGAACGCAAGCGCTTTGCCCTTAGCGATGATGATGTCATGGTTCTGGCAGATTACGCCATCAAAGTAGAGAACCACTACTCCGAAAAAGCGGGCTACCACAAGCCGATGGATATGGAGTGGGCAAAAGACGGAGAAGACGGACACCTTTACATGGTGCAGGCACGCCCGGAAACAGTTGAGTCGCAGAAGAAAGGTTCGGTGCTTAAGCTCTACCGCCTCAAAGAGAAAGGTAAAGTGCTTGCAACAGGACGTGCTGTCGGTACCAAGATTGGAGCAGGGAAAGTACACATCATCAACGATGTCAAAGAGATGGACAGCTTCAAGCCCGGTGAAGTATTGGTTGCCGACATCACGACACCTGACTGGGAACCGGTGATGAAGATCGCCTCCGCCATTGTTACCAACAAGGGTGGGCGTACCTGCCATGCTGCGATTGTCAGCCGTGAGCTTGGACTACCGGCAGTCGTAGGTGCGGTCAATGCAACCGAAGTGCTCAAAGACGGACAGGAAGTGACTGTCAGCTGTGCCGAGGGGGAAACGGGCTATGTCTATGAAGGTAAACTCCCCTTTGAAGTGCAGGAGACCGACCTGAGCGCACTGCCAAAAACCAAAACAGAGATCATGATGAACCTGGGTGACCCCGACATTGCTTTCTCACTGGCTTCACTTCCGGTAGACGGCATTGGGCTGGCGCGTATGGAGTTCATTATTAACAATGACATCAAGGCACACCCCATGGCGCTGCGACATCCTGAAAAAACGGATGATGCCACACGAAAAGCACTCGAAGAGTTGACCGAGGGCTATGAAGACTTTGAAACCTTCTTTGTCAAACGTCTGAGTGAGGGGGTGGCGACCATTGCTGCGACCGTTTACCCCAAACCGTGTGTCGTGCGTATGAGTGACTTCAAGTCCAATGAATACGCCTCCCTGCTCGGCGGGAAGTTCTTTGAACCGACAGAAGACAACCCGATGATCGGCTTCCGTGGAGCGGCACGTTATGCACACCCCGCCTACGAAGAGGGGTTTGCACTCGAGTGTGCAGCCATGAAGCGTGTGCGTGATGAGATGGGCTTTGACAATGTCATTCTTATGATCCCGTTCTGCCGCCGTGTGGACGAAGGGCAGCGTGTCATCGACACCATGGCGAAGTACGGGCTCAAACAGGGTGAAAACGGTCTGAAGATCTATGTGATGTGTGAGATTCCCAACAATGTCATCTCCATCGATGAGTTCAGCAAGATATTCGACGGTTTCAGTATCGGAAGCAACGACCTGACACAGCTTACACTGGGTGTCGACCGTGACAGCGAGATTGTCGCCTTCGATTACGATGAGCGTGACCCTGGCGTACTCAAGATGATTCAGATGGCAGTAGAGGGGGCACAGCGTAACAAACGTCACAGCGGTATCTGCGGACAGGCACCTTCAGACTACCCGGAAGTAGCGGAGTACCTTGTGAAACTTGGCATCGACTCTATCAGCCTCAACCCCGACAGTGTGCTCTCTACACTGCCCAAGATCGTCGATCTTGAAAAAAAACTGGGCAGATAGGAGCTGAGGATGGCAAAAAGTAACATTCAGTCAATTGATGCAGTAGAGATCCTCGACTCAAGGGGTAATCCGACAGTAAGGGTGCTGATGGCACTTGAAGACGGTACCGAGGTAAGTGCTTCCGTTCCTTCCGGCGCGAGTACAGGTGAGTATGAGGCGCATGAACTGCGTGACGGGGATATGCACCGTTACAAAGGCAAAGGGGTACTCAAAGCGTGTGCCAATGTTATCGATCAGATAGCGCCGGTGCTTAAGGGGATGGATGCTTCCGAACAGGCAAAAATAGACCGTACACTCATTGAGCTTGACGGTACCGAAGACAAAAGCCGTTTGGGTGCCAATGCGATTCTCGGTGTCTCCATGGCAGCAGCGAAAGCGGCGGCACAAAGCCAGAATACACCACTTTACCGCTACCTTGGCGGTGCCGAAGCGCGCAGACTGCCCGTTCCCTGCATGAACATCCTCAACGGAGGAGAACATGCCGACAACAGCGTGGACTTTCAGGAGTTCATGGCCGTACCTCACGGTGCACCGAGTTTCAGTGAAGGGCTGCGCTACGTTGCCGAAACCTTTCATACACTAAAGGGACTCTTGCACGATAGAGGGCTTGCCACTTCTGTAGGTGATGAAGGCGGTTTTGCACCCAATCTCGGCAGCAACGAAGAGGCGATAGAACTCATCGTCGAAGCGATCGAAAAGAGCGGCTACAGACCGGGAGAAGACATTTCCATCGCTATCGACAGTGCCGCTACCTCATTTTCCACGGACAAAAAAGGGCACTACAACCTGAAGTGGTCGGGTGCAGGGAAAATGCTAAGCAGCGACCTCATCGTGCTGGCAGAAGAGTGGGTAAAGAAATATCCCATCATTCTGTGGGAAGACCCGCTGGCAGAAGAGGACTGGGAAGGATTTGCCCAGTTTACAAAAGCACTGGGTGACAAGATAGAGGTGGTAGGCGACGATATCTTCGTCACCAACACCAAATTCATCTCACGGGGGATTGCGGAACATACTGCCAACGCCTCTTTGATCAAACTCAATCAGATCGGTACGGTCACCGAAACGGTCGAAGCGGTCAGGCTTTGTCTGGAGAACGGCTGGAGAGCATTCCTCTCCCACCGCTCCGGTGAAACGGCAGACACCTTCCTTGCCGACTTTGCAGTTGCCATGCAGAGCGGACACCTTAAAAGCGGCTCGGCATCACGCAGTGAGCGCCTTGCCAAGTACAACCGTATTA
>JALUXB010000024.1 GCA_027019175.1 Sulfurovum sp.
TCATAATAGTCAAGCGCCTCTTTCATCAGGGCGATGTGATAGTTCTCCTGATTGTTGATGAAATCGAAGAACTTCGCCAGCTGCGCATTGTCGTTTGCTACTGCTTCGGAGAGCTTGCGGCACTCCTCTTTGGCTGCCAGCTCTTCATCGATACCCGTTTTAAGGAAGCCAACAACGTCTTCAACCTGATACACCTCTTTCATAATGGTTCTTGGTACCGCAAGGATACCCATCTTCGCCATCATATCTCCAAAGCGCTTGAGGTGGAAGAAACTTTCATCGATGAGAATCTGGAAAATACGGTTCAAAAACGCGTCACCGCTATGCTGTTTGAGGTAGTTGTAGATCATGATCAGCTCATACTCTTTGTAACTCTCTTCAAACAGAAAAATGGTCAGTGCATCGGTCGCTTCCTGTGTCAGTGTGATCCCCGGCAGCTTGCGTGACATATTGAACGCGGTAATCACTTCGTCGTTCATCTCGTGCAGTACGGAGGTCATGTAGGCAATATCACTCGCTATACGCTCTGCAAGCGCCTTGTTTTCCAGACCCAAAAGCTGCAGGTCGATTTCAAGCAGACGGGCAATAACAGCCTTGAGCATTGTCTCAAGACGCTCTACTTTGATGGGAATATCATCCCGGTCATAGTCGTAGGCTTCCCCGTTTCGGATCATCTCCTGTTCCAGCCAGGTAAAGTGGCGAAACAGAATATCTGAAAAGTCCAGCAGGGTTTCACGGTTGTTCGTATGGCTCATAAAGCCTGCCATCATCATTTCAAGCCACGCTTCGTGGGTTTTAATGAGCAGTGTTGTCATTGGTATTCTCCTCTTTTGGGGTACAGGTACCGCCTATCTGGTAGGTAATGGAAGGGTATTCCGCATCACTTTTGCGTTTTTCATATGTGTCGACTGCTGCCTGAATGGCAAGTGCCACCATTTCAGAACAGGCGGCATCTTCAGGGGGCAGTTTCTCCAGTAGCTGCATCGTTGCATTGACAAGATTTTTCGCCCCGTCAAGGGTAAGCCCTTTGGCCTCTTCTGTCAGCATGGAGCCGGCAACCACTGTAGTTGAACAGGCAATGGCCTGAAAGCGGATATCGTCAATGTAAGGTTTTTCCTCATCCTCTTTGACATGGATGTAAACAGCGACCTTCTCACCGTTCTGGGGGTTTTTCCCCATACCTTCAGCGTTGGCTGTAGGCAAAGAACCGTAGTTTTTTGGGTTCATCATATGTTCAAGTACCATCGCGTCCATTTCCATCTGCGACTCCTGTATTATTATTGGCAACAATTATACCATGTACGCTTGAGAGTTGGGAATGTCAGTCTAAATTGGGTATGATATCTTCACTTATCCCACCCAAGGAATCCCATGGCAGTCTATGTACTTTTCGATACCGAAACAACAGGAAACCAGGAGAATGACCGTATTATTCAAGTCGGCGCAATGGTCGTACACGGCAGAGACAACATTGAAGTCATCGATGAACTCTGCTCCACCACCGTACCCATCAGCATCGAAGCGATGGAGGTGCACAACATCACTCCCGAAACCATTGAAGGCAAGCCGCCCTATGCCGATACCGATTTTGCAAAAACCATCGAAACCTACAATGCGCCCGAAAACTACCTTATTGCCCACAATATCAAATTTGATCTGGGAATGATTGAAAAAGAAGGATTCAAAAACCACTACACACTCATCGATACAGTGCGTGTTTCAAAGCACCTGCTCCCGGACTCTCCGGCACACAGGCTGCAGTATCTGCGCTATGCGCTCGACCTTTACAAAAACGAGGCCGAGGAGGCAAAGAAGCTTGGCATCACCATCAAGGCGCACGACGCCATTGGTGACGTACTGGTGATGAAGCTGCTGCTCTCCAAGCTGGTACAGCTGACACAGGATCAGTTCCCCGGTGTCAACCCGATGCAGAAAATGGCAGAGCTGACCAATACGCCGGTACTCATCAAAACCTTCAAGTTCGGCAAATACAAAGACCGCGACATTGAAGAGATCGCCAGGGAAGACATGGGATACCTTCAGTGGATGTACAAAAATCTCGATCTGGACGAAGACCTCAAATTCACGCTTGAACAATATTTACAGTAGGCATCAACATGAAGCGTCTTTTGGCAGTTTTGATGGGTACGTTTTTTTTACATGCCCAGCCTGTACATGACATGACGGTGGGCAACTGGAACACGGTTACCACTTCGACCAGTGAAAACCACACCTACGTCACAGAAAAAGAGTTTCTTAACCTCAAGCCTGACCACACTTTCAATATCACCATCCTTGTCAGTCTCAAAAAAGGAGAACACTTCATCAAAGATCTTCAGGTCAAAGCTTCGGGTATCTGGAAACGCTACATCACCACACTGGTGGTCGTCATCAACAAGATAGAAGTGCCTTTTGCCAAAGAGGTATCAAACACCATCACACCGCAGTCGCTTCAGGCACTGGCATCAACCTACCAGGCCAGACTCAGAGGCAACCCCATCCGCATCAACACCATTACGCTGCTGACAAAAAACAAGCTGACCATTGTCAATGAAAAAGGTGTCAAAACCGAGTACACCCGCTACATTCCAGTCACACCAAAACCCATTGTACCGCAGAAAATTCCCACACCACATATTCCTACACCCAGGATCCCTCAGCAGCGGCTTTAAACTTAGATAATCTGGGGTGTGAGTCCCTGCGGTGATACCACTAAAGCCCCTTTTCGTATAAAATTTCAAAGTTTTACATTACAAATCACACATTTAGAGTTAAAGTAAAGAAATGGGTTGCTGAAAACCTAAGCAAAGCCCGATACTATGGGAGTTAAAAAGGGATTATCTACAGATGGGTTGTAAAAAAGGTGTTC
>JALUXB010000025.1 GCA_027019175.1 Sulfurovum sp.
ATTATGCTCATTGGCCATTACATTGAAGCCAAAAGTGTTCTTGGTGCTGCAGATGCTCTGGAAGATCTTGTCAAGATGATGCCTAAAAAGGCGATGCGGATCAAACGTGATGGTGCCCTTGAAGCGGTCGATGTGTCGGAACTTCGTATCGATGATGCCATTCTGGTACGCCCCGGAGAGAGTATGCCTGCCGACGGTGTAGTGGAAGAGGGGGAGAGCATGGTGGATGAAGCACTGCTGACCGGTGAATCGAAACCGGTCTACAAAGCACCCGGGAATGAAGTGTTTATGGGAAGTATCAACCTTGACGGTGCACTGCGCATACATATTACAAAAGAGGGAAGCGACAGCTACCTTTCACAGGTGATCGCTCTGGTCAAAGAGGCACAGCAGAGCCGCTCCAAAACACAGGACCTGGCCAACCGCGCGGCAGGTTGGCTCTTTTATGCCGCGGTTGCTACCGGAGCGGTTACCTTTGCTGTCTGGGCTGCCATCGCCTCCCCTATGGATGCCGTATTGCGTGCTGTTACAGTGCTGATCATCGCCTGTCCTCATGCCCTTGGGCTTGCTGTACCGCTGGTTGTCGCCATTTCCACTTCTCTGGGAGCCCAAAAAGGGATTCTGATCCGAAACCGTCAGGCGTTCGAAACCCTCAGAGAGATCGATGCGATCTGTTTTGACAAAACAGGTACCATCACAGAGGGGCATCTTGCTGTCAGCAAATCGGTAGCACTGACAGATGAAAAGGAGATCCTGTCAATTGCCCGGTCTATTGAAGAGAATTCCGAACATATTATTGCACAGGCAGTCGTCAGTTATGCCAAAGAGAAAGGAGCGACGGTATATGATGTCGAATCGTTTACATCATTCCCCGGCATTGGCGCGGAAGCAACCATTGGCGGACGATCGGTCATGGTCGGCGGACCACAGCTGCTGCGTAAAGAGGTACTGCAGATACCTTCTGAAATGAAAGCCTATGAGAAGAGCAGCGCTACAAAGGTATGGGTGGTTGTTGACCACAGGATTGTCGGGCTTTTTCTGCTTGATGATACGATACGCAAGACGTCGAAGCGTGCCATAGCGAGACTGAAGGCACTTGGCATCGAGACATGGATGCTTACCGGAGACAATGAAGCAGTTGCCGCATCGGTAGCACAGATAAGCGGTGTGGACCACTATCGTGCAGGTCTGCTGCCCGATGAGAAGCTCAAAGCAATCAAAGCGATCAAGGAAGAGGGGAAAGTTGTAGCCATGGTTGGAGACGGTGTCAATGATGCGCCGGCCCTTCTGACAGCCGATATCGGTATTGCCATCGGAGCGGGTACGGACATTGCGATTGAGAGTGCCGATATCATTCTGACACAGAGCGATCTGGAGAGTGTGGCAGATGCGGTGACACTTTCGAAGGCGACGTACCGAAAGATGAAAGAGAACCTCTGGTGGGCTGCGGGCTATAACATTGCGGCAATTCCTCTTGCCGCAGGGGTATTGGCTAAATGGGGGATCATCATCGACCCGGCTGTGGGTGCCGTGCTGATGTCAGCCAGTACGGTGATTGTCGCCTTGAATGCACAGCTGCTCAAGTCTGCCTTCAAACCGATGCAAACAGGGCAGTAGTCAGATTATTGAACGCCTACGCAGATGACGCGGTACTTTTTGTGCCTGTCATCGACAAAATATCTGCCCAGATCAAAATCGAAATACCACGCCTCTTTGTTCCCGTCCTTGGTCGCAGACCAGTAGATGCCCTTTTGTATATTCTTGAATGCATGTCTGACCGTCACGCCGCGCCGCGACAGTTCAAGTAGCGAGCGCATCTCCTCTTTTGTAGGCAGGCGCCATTTGGTGTAGCCAAGATACTCAAGCTTCCCGCAGGTCTTGAGAGCATCGTTATAGCTCATCGGCGCAAAGGGTTTGGCATCGTAGTAGATTTTGTGGTGCTTTTTGTCCAGTACGACCTCTTTTTTGTTGTCACGTACAAAATTTTTGTCCACACGGCTGTTGTCGTCACTGGTGTCATAGGCAAAGCTGAAATCGGGCCAGAAACCGCCGTGCAGCAGTGAAAGTATCAAAAGAAACGCAAAGAGATAACGATGCATTGTGCACTCCTTTTTTCAGGAGTATAGCACAGATGAAGCGTTTGGTACAAGTTTAGAAGTGGTACTGCAGGTAGACGGTGTTGTAGTTGCTTCCACCTTTGAAGTGGCCGTATTCGGAAGCACTTTCGAAGACTGCGGAACGGTGGTGTATACCGTAGCCAAGCCAGAGTCTCTCAACACTCTCGCCGAAGATGTCCCCCATATTCATATCGAAGGAGAAGTCGAGATACTGCAGCAGTTTGCTCGACTTTTCACCCGGATCCATATCGACATCTTCGATGTATGTGGTATTGGTAATGTAGGAGATTCCCGTTCCGACTCCAAGGCGGACTCTCCATGGAAGCGGAATGGTATAGTAGGCTTTCATTGCCGCAACAACTTCATAACTGTTCTTTTGTACCTCTGAAGTCTTGTGCCAGACTATACCGGGTGTGAAGTAGATGGAGATGGGCAGGTTGAAAAAGGTGTCTGAAACGGGGTGTCCGTAAAAGAGCGAGACCATACGGTTTTCAAAATCGTCATGGATGACATCACCGACAAAAATTTCTCCCAGGTTGGAGACAGTGGCAAAGCCGTAGGCGAGCCTGATGTAGGGTCTGCTCTTCAGTGATGGTGCAAGCGGTCTGTCTTTGTTACTTTTAAACGCGAACCCAAGCCAGAATTCATCTTGTCTGCTCTCGCTGACATACGGGCTCTTTTTTGCTTCAGCGTTCAAAAATTTCGTCTGAGCTTTGCCATAAAGGTAGAAATTGCTTGCAAGGTGGTACCAGACATCAAGTCCCAAAGAGAGGTCAACCCCTGCGCCAAGAGAAGTTGTGGGCATTGTATCGATGGCACCAAGTCCGTAATAGTAAGTGTTGAAGCTGCTGTTCTTGTAGGTTGCCTGTGCATAGGGAATGAAGTCGAAATCTCCCCAGCCATAGGTGTACTGGTAGTAAAGATTGGCGTAGAAGTTGTTGTGCATGTCGGTCATCGTTTCAACCTGGGCGTAATGCCCTTTGTCAAAGCTGTAGCGTAGCTGTACACCCGGATCATAACCGTCGAGCTGATAGGCATTCTGCTGTGTTTCGGGGATATCTGCCATACGAAGTTTTGTAATGGCTGCAATGGAAAGAGCATTGGTCAAAGGAGCACGGTAGCCGATTTCGGTACCATCCACGTAGAAGTGCTCTCCTTGAAAGTAAAGCAGATGTATGAAATTGGAAGTATTTTCCCTATCTGTCTGCGCAAATGGCGCAGCGTAGGGAACATTGGTACTTCGTATCGCTGCACCGGCACCCCATGCAGTAGCGGGAGTTAGCCTCTCTACAGCAGTCTCTTTTGCCTGTAGCGAGGAGAGCGCAAAAAGGGCACAACCAAGAATCAGAGATTTTTTCATAATGTATGGTTTTCTTTCAAATTTAATCGGAACGGTATTATAGTTAATTCGTATTAATTTTTGCTATATTTTGTGTATTTTGATAGTGTGGTTTTTATGCTGCTTATTTCGGGAAATCATTGCCGAAAGATAAATAATGCCGATAAAAAAGTGTTGTCTGAAGCAGAGATTGCCGCAGACGGTTAAAGTAACTCAAAAAGTTCAAGGAAGTGTTTTGGAATACGGCTTATTTTTCCATGATCCATGTAGACCAGCAGAATGGTCATAGCAAAGAGTTTTTCTTCTCCAAGCCACACTTCCTGTCTGAGTGTGGTGCTGCTGCGTTTGAGTTCGACAAGCCGGCTTTTCACCTCAAGCAGATCACCAAGCTTCGCACTTCCGAGAAAATCGGCGTTAATCTTGCGAACCACAAACCCGCTCTTCTCCCCGCCTGTGGGCAGCATGCCATTGTTAAAAAAGATTTCCGAGCGTGCACGTTCGCAAAAATTGATATAGCGCGTATGGTATACAATCCCGCCCGCATCTGTATCCTCATAATATACTCTTATCTGCATAACTGTTCGCTTTTTGTGTGATTATAGTCAAGATAAACTTCAAAATATCGCTTATTCATTTTATTCGTGAAAAATTTTTGGCATCTTTATACAAAATTATCTATATTTAACCTTTTCTTATTTAAATTAATTATAAAATAAAGCTATGAACTCACAGCGCTTTTATCTCTTTTTACAAAAACAAATTCTGTTGATGATCGGGCTTTCTATGATTCCGGGGCTTGCATATATTCTGCTTGGCTGGATGTACGGTGTAGCAGAGCCGGCTTTAATATGGTATGCGATGATGACAGCGGTTTCCCTTTTCGGATGGAAGCTTTACCATGATTTCAAGCCTGACCTAATGGATGAAGAGAGTCTGGAGATATGGTATAACAGACTTTCACTGTTTTACTATCTTATTTTTATACTTTGGACAGTGATATTCCTTTTCTATTGTACGGAAACCAAATACAATTTGCACTATATTGCTATCTTCACACAAATAGGTGCGTCGGTAGTCGCTTCGATACTACTGGTTTCTGACAAGCGGCTTTTTTTGCCGGTATTACTGTTTATGATGATTCCTCTGATTATCTATTTCTCACTGATTGGGGAGTTGTACGGGTATGTATTGTCTGTCTTTTCTACCATTTTTCTGGGGATTTTACTTTATTCGTCAGAAAACAGTTACCGTCTTATTCAGAAGAATTACCATCAGGCACAGCATGATGCACTGACAGGGCTTTACAATCGACGTTTTTTTGTTGAATATATGGAGCGCCTTATTGCACGTCTTCAGGTTTCAAACAAGTTTGTTTACATTCTGTTGATCGACCTCGATCATTTTAAAACTATCAATGATACATTGGGACACGATATTGGTGACAAGGTACTTCAGGAAGTTGCCGAGCGTATCAGACGTTATTGCGGTCATAGATATACGATTGCAAGGCTTGGCGGTGATGAATTTGTTATTGTAAGTCAGGAGTATGAGAGTACAGAGGACTGTCAGTCTCTGGCTTTCAATTTTTCCGAAACGCTGCTGCAACTGATCAAGGCGCCATATCTCATTGATGATCATCATCTCTATCTGAGTGCCAGTATCGGTATCAATGGTGTGGGAAAACGGGCTATGGATGCACAGCATTTTATTAAAGAAGCCGATATAGCGATGTATGAAGCCAAAGCGCAGGGGCGTGACGGTATTATTCTCTTTAATGATGAACTTTCAAAAAGGGTGGAGCACCATCTTGAGATTGAGCGCAGACTCTATTTTGCATTGGAGCATAATGAGATCGAATTGCGGTACCAGCCGCAGGTAAATAAACATCAGGAAGTTGTGGGATGTGAAGTTTTGGTACGGTGGAACAATCCTGAGTACGGTTTTGTGTCTCCTTCCGAGTTTATCCATATTGCAGAAAAGACAGGACTGATTATTGAACTTGGAAATTATATCCTTGAAGAAGCATTCAAAACCCTTAGGGAATGGAATGCCCGAGGTATCAAACTCAAGCAGTTTTCCATTAACATCTCTGTACGTCAATTCTTCCATACCTCTTTTGGCAAAGAGATTGAAACCCTTATCAAGACCTTTTTGACACAGGAGATGATTTCACAGATTGTTTTTGAAGTAACAGAAACGATCCTTATTGAGGATATTGAACGGATCATTCAGACTATGAAGCGTCTTAAAACAATGGGAATTAGATTTTCTATGGATGATTTTGGTACAGGGTACTCTTCACTCAGTTCTCTACGTGAAATGCCAATCGATGAACTTAAAATTGACCGCTCTTTTGTCAGCCGTCTTGGCAGACATTCGGCAGATGAGCAGATGGTTAAAACCATTTTAACGATGGCAAATATCTTTGGACTTTCCACCGTTTCCGAAGGTGTGGAAACGGAAGAACAGTTTTTGTTTCTGTTGAATAATGGTTCTGATATGTTTCAGGGATACTATTTTGCCCGACCGTTGGACAAGGAACAGTTCGAGACATTTTATATGGAGCACAACGGGAAAGCAAAGCACTTCAAAAGTCTTGCTTATGAAATTTAGAAGCCGCTATTTCAGCGATTGCGCAATTTTGTAAATGGCCATGCCGTAGTTGCTGCTGGCGTTATAGGCCGTCAGCACACGGAAATTGGGCGCACCCAGCCAGAGTTCGTCGTGTGTACGGTTGTGCAGCCTGATGAGTGAGGCAGTGTTGTAAGGGTAGACGCTTTTTGGCTTGATGCCATACTTGGCAAGTATTGTCACAGGGTAGCGGGTTTTGTAGCCGGTTCTGAGCCCTTTGAGGCGTTTGTGCGGATAGCTTGCTTCAACGGCAACAGTTTTACCCCGTTTCCACCCTTTCTGGTGCATGAATTTGGCAATGGAGCCGATGCAGTCTTCGATGTCCCAGATGCTTGCCCCGTCCCCGTCGAAATCGAAACTGAATTTTCTGGCAACCGAAGGGACCTGCTGCACACAGCCCATTGCTCCGGCGAAGGAGCCTTCCAGTTCGGTGATGTCATAGTGGCGTTCTCTGGCAAAAAGAAAAAGGGCTTCAAACTGTTGCGAAAAGAAGCGCTGCATGCGGTTTTTGTGAAAAGCAAGGGTGGCAAGGGCATCGAGGATGTTGTAGTCACCGGTGTAGTTGCCAAAGTGGCTCTCCACACCGATGAAGCCTACGATGTACTCAGGGTCTACATTGTAGCGGCTTGCCGCCTTTTGTAGAGTTTTGGCGTGTTTGTGTGCAAAGGCTCTGGCTTCTTTGTAGGTTGCCTCGTTAACCACATGAAGCTTGAAACGCTCCCAGCTTCCCACTGTGGAGTTCTTTTTGAACTTTCCGGTGTAGCGTGCAAGGGTGTCGCGGTCAAGCTTGGCCTCATCAAGTACGGCAGTGACGTAGCTTCTGGAGAAGTGGTGTTTTGTCACCATCTTGTCTATGAAACGCTGTACGTTCTTTTTAGCAAGGTAGTCGTAGGGAATGGGCGGTCTGTCGTCGTTGGCAAGCAGCATTAGCGGAAGCAGCAGTATCAGTAAAAAACGCATCTTATTCCTTTCTCTCAAGTGTCAGGAGGGCGTCACGGTAGATGGGTTCGTCGATGAAGATGCCGTAGCGTTCATCCATAAAACCATTGTTGCCATGTGATGCCTCTGCTTCAAACCGTGCTTTGATGTGTTCTGCACGGGCAAGAGCTTCGCTGCTTATACCAAATATTTCGTTGGCAATAGCCACCTGTTTTGGGCCCATGCAGGCTTTGCTCTCAAAGCCCATCGTTTTTTCTCTTTCGCACCATCTTCTGAAGGTTTCAGTGTCGTTGTACTCCTGGAACATGAATGAGATGGGATGGATACCGGCCGTTTTTGCATCGACAAGGAACTTGGAGAGGATGTAATCGATGGTGGGGTTGCCTATTTGTACTATAGACTGCGGCAGTCCCAAGGAGGCAAGCAGGTCGAGTATACCGAGATTCGCAACCGTGAGGCGCTCATCTATGCGTAGTGTTGCCAGTGAAGCGAATGCCTCTTTGGTCTCGAGTGAAATATGCAGCTCTTTATCGGGGGCAAGCAGTGTCAGTGCGCGTGCTATTTCAGTCTGGTTCCTTACTTTTGCGACACGCACGGCATCGAACCCGAACTCATTGAGAAATACTATCTCCTCTTCACCGCCTGCATCCAGCGGATTGACACGTACGATGATGCAGCTTTTGCTTGCTTCAAGATGGGAGAGGAAAAGTGCAATATTATGCAGTGCCTCCTTTTTGCGCCCGGGGGCAATAGCATCTTCGAGATTGAGGGTGATCATGTCTGCTTCACTCTTGTCTATGCTGTTGAGATGTTTAAGGTTGAGCGGATTGAGCATCATATTGGAGCGGCGGCGTTGGTGTGGGCAGGGTGCCTTTTTGTCATTGCCGAATGTGGTTGGCAGCTGGTCGAGGTTTTCAAAAATCATACCGATATCATAGCGAAAAAAACGGTAATTTGAGTATAATACTCCACCAAAGATTCAGGAAAATAAATGAAGCGACTTATACTGCTGCTACTGCTGTTAGGCTCCATGCTGTCTGCCCGATCGATGATGACAGCCACTCAGACGTGCGGACTTTTTAATAACCTCAAACACACAAAAAACAACAATCACCTTGTATTGAAACCAGGCAGCAGATATGAAGTGCTGCGTCACCATAAGGGGCAGTATCTGCTTAAGTTTTCCGATGAAAATCCTGCACAGCGCTGGGTTGATGAAGATTGCCTTTCGTCGGATAGAAGATTAAATACTGTAAAGAAGAGAGCGATTTCACAAAAAAATCTGCTGGCACTCAGCTGGCATAACGCTTTTTGTGAAACACACCGTTACAAAAAAGAGTGCAAGAACCCGAGAAACAGCGGCAACTTTACCCTGCACGGCCTCTGGCCGCAGCCGAGGGGAAAGGTTTACTGCGGTGTTCCCAAGCGCTACGTTATCGCCGACAGGGAGGGGAGATGGCAACAGCTTCCTGAACCAAAACTTTCTTCTGAAACACGTGCCAGACTGCTGGAGGTAATGCCGGGAGCGGTTTCCAATCTTCACCGCCATGAGTGGATCAAGCATGGAACCTGTTATGGTGCGGATGCGGAAACCTATTTTACGCATGCCGTCAATCTTGTACATGAGGTACGGAAGAGTACGGTTGCAACACTTTTTCAGAAAAATGCCGGAAAACGTTTGCGTATTGAACAGGTACGCAAAGCTTTTGAACAAAGTTTTGGACAAGGAAGCGGAAGCCGTATCGAGTTACGCTGTAAAAGAGGGCTGATTACTGAAGTGTGGCTGCATCTTGGCAGAAGTGACGGTATGCTGGCACGTGCACTTACCGAAGGCAGCAGGGTCAACAGCCGCTGCCGCTACGGCATTGTAGACAGGGTAGGGTATGGCAGATAAACACGATGTGCTGGAATCTCTCAAACACAGTAATGTCTTTCTTACCGGTGGTGCGGGAACAGGAAAGAGTTACATTACCAATGAGGTGATTGATGACTACCGAAAGCGTGGCAAACAGGTGGTATCGCTTGGTTCGACAGGGGTAAGTGCAGTCAACATAGGCGGTTTTACCGTGCACAGTTTCTTTGTCTTTGGCATCGCTTCAAACTTTGAGGAACTGGCACAGCAGGATAAACGTGCCAAGAAACGGCTGAGTGATCTCAAAAAGGTGCTCAAGGCAACCGACCTCATTATCATCGATGAGATTTCAATGGTCAGTGCCGATCTGCTTGATATGATCGCCTATCGTCTGAATGCCTACGGCTACCTTGGCAAAGTCCTGTTCGTTGGAGATTTCTTTCAGCTTCCGCCGGTGCAGCAGAGTCGGGCTGGAGGAGATATTTTTGGTGAGAAGCTCTACGCCTTCGAGTCGCTGGCGTGGGAGCGGTTCGATCTGACCGTCATCGAGCTGACGCAGATGAAACGGACGCACGATGCGGAGTTTACGCATATCCTCTCCAAGGTACGCATGGGTATTTGTGACGAAGAAGTCAGTGTCTATATGCACCGGCTGTGGAACAATGAATCACTTGACCCGGAGCCAACCTATCTCTTCGGGCGCAATGCGGAAGTGGAGCGTACCAACCGAGCCAGGCTCAATGAACTCGATACCGAAGAGACGATCCTTTTTGCCAATCTGGAGAAGTTTGGCAGTGTACATGAAAAGAAGCTGGAAGGGTGGAAGAAACTGCTGCCCATTTCAGAACAGCTCACCCTCAAAGTGGGTGTACCCGTACTTTTTACGGTTAACAAGTGGGGCAAGTTCGTTAACGGTGAGAGAGGTGTGCTGCATGCGATCGAGGAGGACCACCTCATTGTCGAAAAAGAACATGAATTTGTCCGCGTCGAGCGGCACGATTTCGATTTGCTTGACATGGTGGTACATGAAGATGGCCATGTCGAACAGGTCTCTCTTGCGACACTCTCACAGTTTCCGCTCAAGCTTGCCTATGCGGTGACGATCCATAAATCTCAGGGGATGAGCATCGACAATCTGGTATGCAACGTCGATAACATCTTTGCCCCCAGCCAGTTTTATGTTGCCATCTCACGCGCCATCGACCCCAAACGCCTCAAAATAGACTTTGGCCGCGGTAACCTGGCTCATTATCTGCAGCGTGTCATCCATGTTGATGAGCGGGTAGTCGATTATTACCGGAAGATGCAACTGGAACCCTGAGAGAGCGAGATGCCAGTGCTGTTGTTTTGGCCGTGCCAACTCTGCTGCTTATTTGTGTTTGCCGGTCACGATACGGACATTGCCAGCCTGTCGGATGGTGAGGTGCTGACCCTTGACGATCACGATATCCCCGTCAAGTTCAAGCATATTGTAGTCATTGTCAAGATTGATCGTCAGGGATGGGGGAACCTCTCCATAAAAACTGCCGAACTTTTTGACAAAACGCAGCGGTGTGAAGATGAAGAAACGTGTGGTGCTCATGAGCATAAAGGGAGTCATGATGAGGTGTACAGGAAAAAGGAAGAGTACGGCAAGGATGTATTTGGCAATGCCGTGTTTGAGCCAGCCGAAGCGAAAAGTTTCGGAGAGGAAAATGTGCTGCAAATCTCCCATGTTGCCTGCCGAGAAGAGAAACAGCTCGTCATTGAGTTTGAAAATATGGTGTTTTTGTGTAGGCAGTATTGTGCCTGCAGCCAGCATATCGAGTACCCTGCCGATAGGGGGAGCTTTGTGAATCTTGGCAACGACATTGAATGAGCCTGTAGGGTTGAGAATAAAGACCGGTTGTTTTTGGAGTGTATGCAGTTGTTTGAGCACGCGCCGGATAGTACCGTCCCCGCCGTTGATGATAACATAGTCGTAGCGTTCAATATCGTGGTGTGCGGCAAGCTCGGATGCATCTATATTGTCAATGGTAAGTCCGTCATGCTTTAGTGTTTTGCCAATAGATAAAATGTGCATCTGTCTCCCTTATCTTCATTGGCTATAATTATAGCCATGAAAATTGAAAGCGAAGCGGCGCTCGATGAACTTGTCATCTGCCATAAATGCCATACTGTACATAAAGAGATCCCCATTCAAGACGGTGCCAAGGCATGCTGCAGTGAATGTGGCAGTGTACTCTACCGTTACGACAGCAAGCTGATCGATCATGGGCTGGCACTCAGTCTTACCGCACTGATCTTCTTTTTTGTGGCCAACCTTTTCCCGCTTGTCAAAATAGAGATACTGGGACATACACAGTACATCACACTGACGAAAACCTTTTTAAGTCTTTTTCAAAACGGTTTTTACATTGTCGGAATGATGTGTCTGTTTCTGATCTTTCTTTTTCCGCTGCTGATTATGCTGCTCTATTTTGTGATCTTTGCCATATTGAAATTCAAAGGATCTCCCCGTCTGCTCAAGGAACTGCTTATACTGCTTTCGCATCTGAAGCCATGGAATATGAGTGAAATTTTCCTGGTTAGTATTTTTGTTGCACTGGTTAAGCTGATAGGTTATGCGCAGATTCATATGGGTATTTCTTTCTGGGCACTTGCGGCCTTTGTTCTGCTTGATATCTACTTAAATCAGCATGTACATATTTCTGAGATCTGGATGCTCAGAAGACGTCATTACGGGAAGGAAGGGGCTCTTGATGGAAATTGATGAGAATAAACTGTTACGCTGTCCCGTCTGTGAAGCAGTCAATATTGACAAAGGAAAACACAACCGCTGCCGCCGATGTGGGTCGCATATTTACAAACATCACCGTTTTAGAACGGAAAAGAGCTGGGCGTATCTCATTACGGCGATCATTGCCTATATTCCGGCCAATATCTATCCGATGCTTATTACCGAAAAGTTTGGTCATGTTGAGGAGAGTACGATCTTTGGAGGGGTTGTCTACCTTTGGGAACACGGCTCCTACCCTATTGCATTGATCATTCTCTTTGCCTCCATCATTATTCCTATTCTTAAATTTATTGTTTTGATTTATTTGCTAATTAGTGTAAAATACCCCATTGGGAAAGAGAAGAAGATTAATAAGCATAAACTCTACTATCTGATGGAGATTATCGGTCCCTGGTCGATGATCGACGTTTTTGTCGTCGCGATCCTTGCTGCGCTCATTCATCTTGCGAACATACAGATCATTGCCGGCACAGCAGCTACGGCTTTTGCTGTGTCGGTCTTTTTCACGCTGCTTGCCGCGCAGGCGTTTGATACCCGTTTGATTCAGGCATACAAATAATACAAGGAAGAAACATTTATATGGGAACACATATACCTGAAGTGGAAGAATCTACGAAGTTCAACTTTTTTACCTCCATTTGGATCGTACCGCTGATAGCGCTGGTGATTGCGGGATGGCTTGCCTACCAGTATTATGATCAGCGTGGGCCGGAAATACGTATTATTTTTGAAAAGAATGAAGGCCTGGTTGCAGGACAGAGCCAGATCAAGTACCGTAATGTGCCGGTAGGAAAGGTCACGGATGTGCGGCTTGAACAAGATGGTGAAGGGGTGGTTGTCGTTGCCCGTATGAACAAGGATGCAGTTGAATTTTTGAATGAGTATGCCAAATTCTGGATCGTCAAACCTGAATTCGGTTTGACGGGTGTCACAGGACTGGATACGCTGATTTCGGGTACTTATGTGCAAATGTACTCCAAAAAGGGCGGGAAAGAGTTTAAAAAAACATACCATGGGCTTAATTATGCCTATCGTGCCAATGAAGGGGGAAAATATTTTGTGCTTAAAGCTGAAAAGGGGGACAGCTCTGTCAAAAAAGGGACACCTGTTTACCTGCAGAATATTGAAGTGGGCAAGGTAGAGTATGTAACGCTGGGTCTTGATGATATCAGTGTCGATGTCATCGTTTTTATTGACAAACCCTACGTACCCTATGTGCATACGGACTCGAAGTTCTGGGTACGTGAGGCTGTCAGTGCGACGCTGAACAACGGCAGTCTCGATATTGATGTGGCACCGGTGCAGGATCTTATTCAGGGGGCTATTGAATTTTCCAGTACCGGAAAGAATGAGAAGGCAAAAATACCTGATACCTTTATCTTTAAACTCTACCCGAATAAAAGTGAAATTTCCAAACAGCGCATTGGAAGCGGTACGCCACACAGGGAACACTTCGTGCTTAAAACGAAACACTCCATTGCAAATTTGCATATTGGCGCACCGGTACGCTACGAAGGGTTCGGTGTGGGTAATGTCGTCGATGTGGCACTCAATTATGACAGTGAAACACATCTGATGGATGGGCGTGTCCATGTTGAGATCGATACATCGGTTTTTGCGGACAGTAAAGAAAAAAATGATACAGGCGTAGCCAATTTCTACAAAGCTGTCAGAGAAGGAATGCGTGCACATATTGCGCAGCTCAATCCGATAACCGGCTCGCTCTATGTCAAACTGGCATTTGATAAAACAGAGGATGATAATAACGATACTATTACCAAAGCGGGGCGTTTTGCCTATCTTCCTACCGTTGACTATACGCCAAGTGATATTATGCAGAGTATTTCGGGTATTTTGGAAAAACTGGAAAAACTGCCGCTTGAAAAGCTGGTAGATACACTGCAGCAGACCATAGAACAGAGTCAGAAACCCATTGCCCATGCCGATGAGGTATTGGTCGACCTTAAAAAGAGTGTTGATGCACTCAATGCCATGACTGCCAAGAAAAGTTTTGCCAAAATGCCGGATCAGGTTGATGCGGCGCTTAAGGAGCTGACACGTACACTGAAGCAGGCACGAAAAACCATCAAAGGTTACGACAGCCATTCGCTTGTGACACGTCAGATCAGTGCCACACTGAAAGCAGTCAAAAAGACCTCCGACGAGATGGATCGTTTCCTCAGAATGCTCAACCGTAAACCAAATTCACTGATATTCGGAGATAAATAATGCGTACTGCCTTTTTTGCCCTTTTCTTGATGCTACTGCTTGGCGGCTGTGCCGGCAGTGGAAACTACTATATTCTCTCCAACCCGTCACAGCCTGTCCATGTACGTCAGACGCATACGAGTATTGGGGTTGAGACCGTAACGGTACCAAAGTATCTCTTCAAGCGTGATCTTGCTGTGGCAAAGTCTGCCAACCATATTGTCTTTCTTTCCGGTGCCCAATGGGCTGAAGATATGGACGAAGGACTGACAAGGCGTGTTGTGACATATCTGCAGCATGCACTGCACAACCCCGATGTGCATGCCTATCCGTGGGGTGTGGAACAACAGCCCAAACGCATTCTTAACATTGCCATTTCGCGCTTCATTGCCCAAAACGGCAAAGTCTATCTTGACGCTTCCTGGAGTCTTGAAGATACCCAAAGCGGCCGCAGCACTTCACACCTTTTCAGTACTTCAGTCGAAACAGGCGGCAGTGATGCAGAGCATATTGTAGCTGCAATGGACAGGGCATTCGGACGCTTTGAAGCAGCACTGGCACGCGGGTTGAAGTAGTGACTGGATACATACGGCTGCTTTACAGGCTGCGATGGCTTGTGGCACTGGGAGTGCCTTTGGTTGTCCTTTTCCTCTCAAGTTATCTGAAGCATCTGGAGATTGACGGTTCCTACCGTATCTGGTTTGAAAAGGATGCCCCGGTTCTGAAAACCTACGACAACTTCAGGAACGCATTTTCCAACGATGATGGAGTAACGATCATTTTCCGCGATCCAAACGGCATCTTCAACCAAAAAGCGCTGGGTACAGTAATGCGTATTACCGAAGCGCTGTGGGATATGGATCGTGTCGACAGGGTAGACTCAATTACCAACTACCAGTATGTACATGCCGATCCGGCACATCCTGACGAAGTACTGGTTGATGATTTCATTGACGATATTGATGAAGTCAATGCCTCCTACTTGGCCGATAGAAAGCAGATAGCCACAAATGACTCCATTGTTGTCAACAGCTTTGTCTCCAAAGATGGCACAACCACGATGATCTTTGCCCGTCTGGAGCCTGATGCCAATGAAGAAGGGAATGTCTCCGGAGAGATCATGAAGGCGGTACATGCCATTGTCGACCCCGAAGCGAACAGAACCGGCTATAAATTTTGGCTCAATGGCGGTCCTGCCATTACGCAGGCGTTTGTGGAGATTGCCGGCAATGATGCCGCCACCTTTACACCGTTGGTACTGCTGATTGCAATGGTACTGCTTTTTGCGCTTTTCAGGCGTGTCAGCGGTGCGCTCATTCCAGTGGGTGTGGTACTCTTTACCTTTCTTGCTGTCATTGCTATTCAGGTGCTGCTCGGCTACAAACTCAACAACTTTACCGCCAATATCCCTGTCTTTATTATTGCTATAGGTATTGCTGATGCCGTACACATCTATAGTGTCTGGCGTATGCAGCGGCAGGCGGGCGAAGAGAACTACCGTGCGGTAGAAATGGCTCTTTCCAAAAACTTCCTTCCTATTTTTCTTACATCAGCTACAACAATGGTGGGCTTTGCCACATTGGCACTCTCCAAAGTTGTTCCCGTTGCTACATTGGGTATTGCCACGGCAAGCGGTGCACTGCTGGCCTTTCTTATCTCAGTCACCTGGATGCCTGCTGTTCTTTTTCTTTTGGCACGTGCTCATACACAACATGAACCGCAAGAGAAGCAAAGGAGTGTGCGCCCTGTACGTTATGGTGCGTTCATTGTCAGGCATAACAGACAGATCGTGCTGGTTTCCGTCGGGATAATGCTGCTGTTGGGTGCAGGATTATGGCGTATCAAGGTTGACAGCAACACTATCCGCTATTTTGACAAGAAGGTGGAGATACGGAAATCCTCTGAGTTTAATATGGCGCACCTGACCGGGCCGATGTCCTACACGCTCATTATTGACAGTGGTAGAAAAGACGGCATCAAAGATCCGGCATTCCTCAAAACAGTTGAGCGTTTCAGCATGGTATATCAGAAGCATTTTCCCCATGATGTGCGCCATATCAGTTCGCTGCTGGATGTCATCAAGCGGTACAATAAAATCTTCAACGCTACCGAAACGGTACCAAACAGGCGTGATCTCATCGCCCAGTACTTGCTGCTTTACAGTACATCGCTCAAACCGGGCATGGAGATCACTGACAAGATCGATTTCGACCAGCGTAAATTCCGTATTACGGTGCTGACTAATATTGTCGATACGAGCAAAGACCTTGAAATGATACATTTTGCGCAGCAGTGGTGGGCAAAGACACCTTACACAATGGAGATTACCGGGCAGACGGTGATGTATGCCTTTATGCAGGATGATATCACCGACACACTTATCTGGTCGCTCTCTCTGACGCTGCTGATCGTCTCGGTGATGCTGCTGGTGATCTTCCGGCGGGTGAAGCTGCTTTGGATTTTGATGCTGCCAAACATCCTGCCGGTTGTGCTGGTGCTTGGTGTTATGGGATGGCTGGGGCTGACCATTGACATGGGGGTGGCCATTGCAGGAGCGATCATTATCGGTGTTGCAGTGGATGATACGATCCACTTTCTTGCCAAATATTTTGATGCACGTAAACGGGGGCTTTCGATGGTTGAGAGCTTTGATGAAGTGCTGCAGTATGCAGGCAGGGCGATTCTTTTTACGACAGTGGTACTCAGCTTCTCTTTTGCCGTCTTTCTCTTCAGCGACTTCGTACCCAACCGAAACTTTGGTATTGTTACCGCTGTCGCACTGGCAATCGCACTGCTTGCAGACCTGTTGCTGCTGCCGGCATTTTTAAGTATGTTCGATACGAAAAGCTATACTGTCTCAAAAGAATAAAATTTCTCTTGCCGTTACCATGGGTGTCACGATAGTACCCTGAACAATAAAAAAACTTATTATATCATAGAAAAAGAAATACTTATAATATATCTTGTGCTATTATGTGGCCTTTATACCTGTACCCGGACAAATGAGGGGTGCGGTACTTGAAAATTACAGGGTGCGTATTTGCGTTCCTTTATGATATGTTAAAAACAGGAGGAGAAAAACAATGAAAAAATCTATTTTAACGGCAATGGCAGGAGTGATACTGACTGGAATGTCTGTCTATGCGGATGACCCAAAAGCACGTGCAATCATGGAAAAGGTCGATGCACGTGATGACGGCAAGACAATTGAGCAGGAGATGAAGATGACGCTCATTGACAAACGCGGTAAAAAGCGTGTGCGTGACATCAAGTCTTACGGTAAAGATTATGGCAAGGACGAGTATAAGGTCATGTTCTTCAAATCACCGGCAGATGTACGTAATACAGGCTTCCTGACATATGATTATGATGATGCAAAAAAAGATGACGATCAGTGGCTTTACCTTCCCGCACTCAAGAAGGTCAAGCGTATTCCAAGTTCGGACAAATCATCCAGTTTCATGGGCTCTGACTTTTCCTACTTTGATATGACCGACAGAAATCTGGAAGATTACGACTTTAAACTTCTCAAGGAAACAAGTGTCAGAGGTCACAAAGCATGGATGATTGAATCGCTGCCGCGTACGAAAAAGGTAGTGAAGGAATCAGGTTACCGTAAAAGCATCGATATTGTCAGAGAGGACAACTATGTTGTGGTACGTTCCATCGGTTTTATGAAAAACGGCCGAAAGAAGTATATGGATATGATAAAGCTGCACAGGCAAAACGGTATCTGGGTGACCGATGAGATAGCAATGACAACCAAAAAGGGAAAAAAGACACTGCACAAGACAGTGTTGCAGTTTACCGATATCAAACTCAACAAACCCATCAGCGATAGCATGTTCAAAACACGCAGACTTGAAAAGGGACTGTAAGCAGTGCGCAAAGTGTGGTTGAAAACGGTACTCTGTCTTGGAATGATAGACAGTGGCGCTTTGGCGGAAGAGAGCCTTGATGAGACAATGGAAGGCTTTGACGATACGCCGGTGGTACAGCAGGACGTTCCTATGGAAAAAGCGGTGGAATCCGATACTCTAATGGCAGGATTTGATGATGAATCGGGCGCTATGGAAGGGGAGGGTGATGCCCAAGATGAAAGTATGGAAGCGTTTGAAGATGACGAAGAAACATTGGATGCAAAGGGGGGAAGTACTGCTGAAAAAAGCACTTTTCTTCCCGCGGGTCTCAGTGGAGAACTGACACAGCAGTTTGCTTTCTCCTATAATAAAGACAAGCCGAAAAACCTCTTCTCTTCACTGCGACAGACCCTTTTTCTTGACTATGAGCACACTTTTGAAAACGGTGTAAAAGTAAAAATCAATGCAAAAGCCTTTTATGACGGGATGTATGATGTCAAAAAGGCGGATTATACACAGGAAGAGCTTGATTCACTGCGAACAGAGATACGTCTTTACGATGCTTACCTGGAATGGAGTTTCAATGACCATTTTGATGCCAAAGCAGGGCGTCAGGTAGTGGTCTGGGGACGCAGTGATACCATACGGATTACCGATGTGCTTAACCCTTTGGACAACCGTCGTCCGGGCATCGTCGATATTGAAGACCTGCGCCTGCCCACGACTATGCTGCGTTTCGATTACAGTATCGGTGACTGGCGTATTACACCCATTGTTATTCTTGAACAGCAGTTTACACTCAATCCGCCTTACGGGTCGATCTATAATCCGCTGCCTTACGATGCAGAGCTGTATCGTGAATATGGATTGCGCCTTCCCTATATCCCCCGGCAGGAGACATATCGTGATCCAACATTTGCCGTTAGCATAGGTGGTGAATTCCCCGGATGGGATATCAGTTTTTATGCTGCACATATCTATGACGATATCGGGTATCTCAAAGAACAGGGCAATATTTTTTTTCAGCCGGGGGTAAAGATTTACCATGATAAGGTAAATATGTTCGGTATGGCACTCAATGTGCTTTCTGGTCCCTGGCTTTTCAAAACGGAGTGGGCTTATTGGGACAAACTGCGCTTTACCGCTGTCAATGACAAAACTTTCAACCGTATTGACGGACTTGTCGGCTTTGAATACAGCGGTATTAGTGAAACGACGATCAGTTACGACATTGCTGTCCGGCATTTCATGGAGTATGATGACAGGCTCGGTGTGAAAAGTATGCCAAACCCTCTCTATCCCGCTTACAGCAGCGAGTCAACGATTCCCCTTGCGCCTATCGAGAAGAATACCTATCAGCATGCTTTTCGTATAAGATCAAACTTCATCAACGATACACTGCATTTGAACTATCTGCACACACGTTACGGTTTGGGACTTGAGAAGGGCGGTTTTCAGCGTGCGTGGGTCAAGTATGATATTGCCGATGCCATTAACACGGAAGTGGGAGTTGTCGATTATTTCGGCGGTACACCGCTTTTTGACGAAGTCAAAGATGAGATGCTTTTCTTTATGGATATCTCTTACAGTTTTTAGTGTTTCTTTCGTTTAGGCAGGCTCAAACGGTAGCCCTGAGAAGGGATCGTCTGAATGAATTTGTGTTTGAGTTTTTCTCTAAGGCGTCTGACCAGTGTCCGTAATGTATTGGCTGTGACAGATTTATCCGGCCAGAGGTATTGTTCTATGGTATAGGTGTCGACGATTTTGTTTTTGTTTTGCAACAGCAGATAGAGCAGAACTCCCTCTTTCTGGGTAAGATGTATGGGTTCATCGCAGCAGAAAAGGGTTTGTGTCGTTTCGTTGAAGCAGTACTCTTCATCGAGGATGAGATGGTCTGGATTATGTGTTTTATAGTCATTTTTTTTATGCATTCGCTGAATTGCGATCTTCATGACAACACGCAGTTCTTCCCGGTTGAAAGGTTTTGAAAGGTAGGCAACGGGATCAAGCTTGATCGCTCTGTCAACATTGTAATCATCCATATGCGCGGTCAGAAAAATGATCTGTGTTTTGGGGTGCTGTTTCAGGATCACTTCGGCAAGCTCAATGCCGTCCATTTCCCCTTTGATACAAATATCCATCAAAATAATATCGGCAGTATGTTTTTCAAGAAGATTGAGTGTGGCTTCAGCACTGGAGCATATGCCTATGACATTGTAGCCAAGCTTGTTGCTTACAAAACTTTCAATCTCCATGGCAACAATGCTTTCGTCCTCTACAATTAAAACGCTGATGGTACTCATACTTTGAACCTTATGGTGTATTTTGTGTGTTTTTCGCTATCAACCTGCATACTGCCTTCGAGCTGATCGTATATCAATGCATGAATCAGCTTGAGACCAAGACTCTTTTTATTCTTGTCAATAGTGTACCCGCTGCCGTTGTCTTCGATGATAAGCAGATACTCTCCTGTTTCTTCTTGATAAAGCGATACACGTATAATACCTTGTCCATTTTTAAAAGCATATTTGTAGGCATTGGTGACGAGTTCATTGATGACAAGACCGATATAGACAGCCTGTTTCAGAGGAATATTGTGTACGTCGATATCGCTTATAACTTCGACACGGTACCGGGTGTAGCTATAGCTCTCAGAAATATCGTAAAGCAGTGCATCGATGTAGGTGGCGATATTGATGTTTTCAAGATCGTCTCCGGAGAGCAGCATTGAGTAGGTTTTGGCAATGGTATTGATGCGGTGTTCAAGGTTGATGAATTTTTCCTGTATTTTGGGATCTTCTATTTCATCGTACTGCAGCCGTATCATCGAGAGAATGATCTGCAGGTTGTTTTTGACACGGTGATGTACCTCTTTGAGCAAAAGTTCCTGTGTATGCAGCGAGTGCTTGAGGGCTTCGGTCTTTTTTCTGACCTCTTCTTCTACGAGTTGTGTTCTGTTGAGTGTCTCTTCAATCAACTGTTTCTCTTTCTGCTTCTTCTCTTTTTCCAAAATAATGTACCTGTCGGCAAAGGCAAGAGAAAGGATGAAGGCTTCTATGACGGTAACAAGAATCAGAGAATTGTTGAAAAAATCGACAAGGAACGTGGTAATGCCCAGTGCATCGGTAATGAGAAATAGATAGGCAGGAAAAACAAGTGCAAAGCCCATTATGAAGAGTCTTGCCTGTGTATATCCCTTTTTATAAATGATCACACCGGCAAGGAGTTGATAAAAAACAAAAAAGGCACCCGTTACGATCACTATGGAGAGTGCAACACTGCTCTGTGGATGAGAGAGTATGATCTCAAGGAGGATTAATAGAATAAATCCTTTATAGGTTTTGTCAATCCACGGTACCTGTCTGGTGTTGAGAAAATAAATGGCAAAGAGTGCGGAAGTGACAATGAGTGTACCGATTTTCAACAGTACAATCTCCAGGTCTATAATTACGAAAGTCGGCGGAAAATAGATTTTTGTCAAACCGATATAGGTGATCTGCTGATAAAGCAGGGTAAAAAGATAAAGACCATAGTAGAAGTAGCTTCTGTCCCGAATATAGAAGGAGATTAAAAAAGCATAGAGCATCAAGGCAAGGACAATACCGATGAGCAGAATATCGAATGCCTTGCGGTACTTGTCACTATGGAAAAAGGTTTTTGAATCTTCAAGGAGCAGTTTGAACGCTACCGGGCTGTAGGTTGAGTGAACGGAAAGATAATAGGTTCGGGTGCTGTGCGGCGGCACGGTAAGGGGTAGATGAAAAAAGAGAGTATTGTATGTGTTGTCAAGATGCATTAATCCGGTTCTCGTCACGATTTTGTATGTTTGACCGTTATACAGTACAATATCTTCCAAGAGTGAAGAGGTGGGGATGAGCAGTCGCTTTACCGGTCTGTCGGAATGGTTTTGTAGCGTAAGTTCTATCCAACTGCGTTTTTGGGTAATACCAAGGTTGAGTACCTCTTTGTTATATGGTTTAAATTTGTCTGATTTTATGAGTGAGTCAAGTGTTGCATTGTCATCCGTAACAGCGACACGTGTGTAGGGTAAAATGGAATGGCCGTCAGTGTGTTCTATGTCGATTGCTTTAACATCGGCAAAGAGTATGGTCTGAATGAGTAAAATGAACAAAAGAACCCAGTGCTGCTGCCAGTTTCGTATCATAAGACTCTCTTTGCGTTGTATTTTCTATTTTAGCATATTCTCGGAAAAAACTGTAACCCAACGGTGCAAACAGATATTTATGGGTACGTAGCAAGCTGTTATGAAGCTGAAGGAGGGGAGAGTAGCAACACGATTATGCTACAATTATCACATGAAAAATAACACACATCTTTTTATGAATCATTTTTTAGTAAGCATAAGCAGCGTGATGGTGCTCGGCATTGCACTACAGGCACAAACAGAACCGCACAAGATTTATGAAGTACCCAAAGCTGAAGTGATCTATAAGATCAGTGGCGGCGGCTCACTTGCCGAAGATGTCAACCTGACGCTTGAAGGAAACGGCAAGCTACGTTTCCGTGACTGGGGTGCCGTAGAACTTTTCGAAACGAACGTAACTGAAAAGGTGACCGGGGCACTGCACTATATTGACCACAAACTAAGCTGTATCAAACGGGAGTCCAATGAAATTCTCGATGTGGATTTTAAAACCAAAAAAATACGTAAACGGCCATTGCCAAAAGGCAAGAAAGCACGCGATATTACCAAAGGGCTCAGCAAAAGCGGACAGCAGCTGATGATTGCCAATGTTGTATGTGATATGTGGACAGCGAAGGGAATCAGTAAATGTATTTATAAAGGGATTCCTCTCTTTACCGAGTATCGTGCAATGGGGCTGTATTACAAAGAGGAAGCCACCTCTGTAAGATTTGATATCAATAGCAGCAGTACATCCAAATGCAGTGTCCCTAAGTATCCTGTGGAGAAGATGGCGCTCTTTGCCGCTCACTTCAAAACCCGGCATGTCAAAATCCCGGATACATTTTCCGACCGTATGCTTGAAGTGATTTCCCTGCTGAATGCAAAAAATACGGATGAAGAAAAACTTCCCAGAAAAGAGAAAGAGCGTGTTATGCACGTACTTGACCACCCTCTTTTTGAAAGTCAGAAAAAGTTGCTTCCCAAACTGCTGCAAACGATGAAAAAGACAAGAGCGTGTCTTGCCACTGCCGCAAACAGTGAAACGGCCAACAGCTGCCTTGATGAAATGCTCTCTTTAAAGCACTATTTTACAAATGACAAGCATAACAAAATCGTCTCATGGGAAAAAGAAAAAAACAGGGTACTTGACCGTTTTGACAGGCATATTACTTTTCTTGAATCGCGTATGAACTGTGTACGGAGCGCCCAGCACTTCAGCGATCTTACAAGATGCATGAAGCCATAATGGTATCCAAAGAGAATTTTCACTCATTAATATAATTGTATGTCAAGGTCTTGAATCAGGTATGTGAGAATCGAGCAGGAGTTGACTTCTGGATGAAGTGATTGTAGGATTTAAGGGTAGATGTAAAAAACCCGGACGGTATCCGGGGTGATGCAAAAAAGAAGTATTACAGCTCAGGCGGATGAATGCGGGTGAATTTCGTACCTTCAAGCGAAATATTTGCCATAAGACCTTTGTTGTTGAAGACAAAAGCGTAAATAGGTTTTTCAAAGCTGATAGAACTGATGTCCATTCCCTGCCCCCATTTAATGAGTGCAACTGAACCGTCTACACCGACTTGCCAGCCGTTGCTTCGCATGAACTGGTCGAGTGCAAACTGGTCAGCAAAAGCAAAAAGGTAAGAGGTTTTCTGAACGCCTATCTGGAAACCGACAGAGGCGGATGCAATGTTGTAGTAGGCAACACTTTTTCCGTCTATGCGGAGCACGCCTTCACCGTATTCGCCTCCAACGACAAAACCGCCCTTGTAGACATTTGGGAAGACAAGGTACCCTTTGACCTTTTTGAGAAATACATCTCCGCCTTTGACCAGTTTTTTAAATTGGGCAATGGCAACATCTGCTTCCGCATCGATGACTTTGGCAGGTTTTGCCTGAAGTGAAGTGCTGAAAACAAGCATGAATGCGGCAAAGAGTATGAGTGAGTGTTTTTTCAGTCTCATGGTAAATTCCTTCAAATTAATATATACGGGGAATTATAGCAGAGAAAGGTGAATATATTGTGTATAATTTCGGATAGAAATCAGCAAGGAGAAAATGATGAAAAGAATGACACTCAAACAGTATGCTGTTAAACATAAACTGAGTCTTTTCAATGTTGTTAAAATGGTCAAAAACGGACAGCTTCAGAGTGAAACGGTTGAAGAGAACGGCAAAGAAGTAACCTATGTATTACCCAATGAAGCAAAAGGTACGCAAACGAGTGCAGACAGCAAACAGACTGAACCTGCACTTTCCGATGATGAAATGAAGAAACTGCTTCTTTCCCTGCAGGATGAAGTCAGCCGTCTGCGCCATGAAGTCGATACGCTGAAGATGGGTATGGGACTGAAATAATGCAGGTAGGGTATGTCACCGATGCGATCTTCCTCAAACACGATACAGGAACAGGGCATCCGGAATCGGCTGACAGACTGCGTGCAATAGCCTCAGCCCTTGAACCTGTTAAACATACACTTGTGACGGTAATACCCCATCCGGCAGCGATTTCTGAAATTGAACGTATTCACACCGTTGAGCAGATAGCTGCTGTTGAGGTGTGCAGCGCACAAGGCGGAGCCATTGACAGTGATACAGTTTGTTCCCTTGACACCTATCAGGCTGCAAGAACGGCAGTGGGAGCAGGTATTGCTGCCATAGACGGCATTAGATCGGGGAGATTTGAACGGGTTTTTTGTGCCGTCCGTCCTCCAGGCCATCATGCCACACCAGAGCGTGCGATGGGTTTCTGCTTTTTTAACAATATTGCCATTACTGCACGTTATGCACAGCAACAGGGCTATGAGAAAGTGATGATTATCGACTTTGACGTACATCATGGAAACGGAACACAGGAAGCCTTTTATACTGACGATACCGTTTTCTACTTTTCCTCACACCAGGCATTTGCCTATCCCGGAACGGGTATGGAAAATGAAACAGGGGCAGGAAAGGGGAAAGGCTACACCCGTAATTTTCTCATGATGCCAGACAGCGGAGATGTGGAAGTACTCGACATTTACCAAAATGACCTGCCGCCGTTTGTCACTGCATTCAATCCTGACATTATTCTTGTCTCTGCCGGCTATGACCTGCACGAAAGCGATCCGCTCGCACAGCTCAATGTTACGACAGAGGGTATCAGAAGCATTGTCCGGGCTGTTCTTGGTACGGCTGATGTACCGTTTGTCTTTTTTCTGGAGGGAGGCTACGATGTGGAGGCACTGGGACAAAATGTCAGGGTAACGATTGAAGAATTAATGAAAGATTGAAGGTTGATGATTGAGAATGGATGATGGATGATAGTGCGGCGCAGGGCGCCGCAGGAAGAAAAGGGTTACTGAACCGCTTTCTTGAGAGCTCTGAGGATGGTATCCGGTGCACCGGAAATCTTCATGAACTGCCCCATTGTAAGGAGCGGATAGGAGATTGCAAGGTAGTACTTTGGAGCGAGTGCATATGCATTTCCGCCTTCGACAAGTACTGTATAAGGAAGAACAAGCGCTTTGTCTTCACCGATTGTGCTGATGAAAGATTCAGCCGCTTTTCCCATTTTTACACCGTAAAGTGTACTGCCGTTTGCCAGTTTGAGTGCAAAGAGTTTCTTGCTTGATTTGATACCTTTGGCACCTTTTTTCAGCACTTCCATGTCCTGATAGTAAGGCATACCGAGCATGAAGTGGTATCCTGCAAGTTTACCTGCCGGAAGCGCATCTTTGGTAGGTGTGAGTTTTCCAAGTGCTTTTGCGAGTGCTTTCTTTGTAGATGCTGCTGCACCCGCATTGTAGTCTTTCTGAAGGAAAGCTTTAAGCCAGTAGGTAGGGTTTGTTGTAAGCACAGTTTTCGCTTTTGAGTCTACCAGTACTTTTTGGATGGCTGCAAAACCGCGGAGTTTTTTGCTTGCGGCACTTTTGAGTGCACTGTTGGTAACAACGATGACCTTCAGATTGGCCTTCTTTGCCGGTGAATAGGTAGTAAGTACCTGGAAACCGGCACTCTTTAGCTTGGAAGTTACTTTGTTGGCATCCGCATATGGTGCCTTCAGGTAAGCTGCTTCATTGGCGTTTGCCGCTGCTGAAGCGAACACAAACAGTGTGACTGCCAGAGCAATTTTAGAAAACATATTTCTCATGTTTATCCTTTTAATGTATATAGATTTTGTCAAGCTTGACAATGGCAAGTATTGTGTCATAAAAATATTTATGAATAGATTAATTTCTCAGAATAATTTACACTTATTCACATTAATAAAATAATACATTTAAATTGATGAATAAATAGTAATTTTTATGTTTAATGTCGATATAATGGCTCCTATGAAGGAAGATTACAAAATAAAAAACATCGCGGGGCACTTGTCTAAAATATTTTTAAGTAACCCCCTTACTCCCATACTCGCTATTGCCATTTTGCTGCTTGGCTTTGTATCGCTGCAGACCATGCCGCGGGAAGAAGACCCTCAAATTGAAGTCAGCGGTGGAGCCGTCATCGTTGCCATGCCGGGTGCTTCACCCAAAGAGATCCTCAATGTCATTGTCAAGCCGCTTGAGCGGCGTATACGGGAGATCAAAGGGGTAGAGCATATTTATGGTACGGCCATGAACAATTTTGGAGTGGTCAATGTACAGTATTTCATCGGGGAGGACAGAGAATCTTCCAACCTGAAGCTTTATGACAAAGTAATGCAGAACATGGATCAGCTTCCCAAGGGTACCATGCCGCCTCTGGTCAAACCGTTCGATATTGATATTGATATTCCTGTATTGACGGCTGCATTTTATAAACTGCCAAATGCCAAAATAGATATTGTCAAGCTCTACAAGACCATCCGGGAGCTTCAGCAGGAGATCAATGCACTGGACAATGTCTCGAAGACGACGTTAAAAGGGGTCAAACGTCCCCAGTTCAATGTGATGATCGACCTTAACAAACTCTCTGCCTATCATATATCACTGGGGCAGGTAGCCAAAGCCATCAAGTCCATCTCTACCAATGCCCCGATGATCGATACCCAGAATGACAAAGGCAAATTGGTGGTTTTTGGGGTCGAGAATGCCATTGATACTGTTGATGACCTAAGAGAGCTCATTATTGCCGAATATATGGGCTCGCCGATCTACCTTAAAAATATTGCCGATGTGGAGTACAGCTACGACATTCAAAACTATCAGGATGCACTCATCGATTATCAAATTGGCATGTCCAAACATCCTGAAAAGATAAAGAAGAACGAACATCGTAAAAAAGAGGGAAGTGACGAACTCGATAATGAAGTAACTTTTAGGCCGTTGACAGAACAGATTACAATGACGGTCTCCAAACTCAAAGGTACCAATGCCGTATTCATTGCAGAAGAGGCCATAGAAAAAATACAGGAGGCCAAAGAGGAACTGCACAAGGCAGGTGTAGGTTTCATTATTACCCGAAACTACGGAGAGCGTGCCGATGAAGCGGTCAATGAGCTGGTACATCACCTGGAGATCACTATCTTTATTATTATGCTTATTCTCATCCCTTTCCTGGGGTGGCGCGAATCGATGGTGGTTACCATCGCTGTACCGATGATTTTGGCAACCACTCTTTTCATTGCCCAGTTGACAGACCAGACGATCAACCGTATCACCCTTTTTGCTTTCCTTCTTTCGCTGGGGCTCATTGTCGATGATGCCATCATCGTCATCGAGAACATCCACCGTCGGCTTCACCTTGATATTGACAAAAAGAGTGTTGACGAAATCATTGTACAGGCAACCGATGAGATTGGCCCTTCGACAAACATTGCGACTATTGCCATTATTCTGACTATGGTGCCTATGGGGTTTGTCGGCGGTATGATGGGGCAGTTTATGAAACCCATTCCGCTCAATGTACCCGTTGGGCTTGCGGTCTCTCTCTTTGTTGCCTATGTCTTTGCCCCATTTTTGGCACGAAAGTTTTTGAACTTCAAAAAGATCAAAAAAGAGGTACTTGCCCACCATGCACAGGAGCACCATGAGCATAAAGAGGAGAAAAAAGAGGATGATACACCCAAAGGAGAAGAGCAATGATCAAGTTTGAACCATTTCTCTACAACATCCTTGAAAGCCGCAAAAAACGCTGGATCGTCATAGGACTGGTACTGGCTGCACTGATGGGGTCCATTATGATGATTCCTACCAAGCTGGTATTGGCAAAAATGCTTCCGGGCAAGAGTGCCAATACTTTCAGCATTTACATCGATACGGCTACCAATGCTTCTATTAAAGAGACGCGCGATGTGGCGGAGTGTGTGGTGCATGAACTTGAAAAAGAACCTGAAGTGACCGATATGGAGATATTTCTGGGGCAGGGGGCACCGCTTGACTATGCAGGGCTTGTCAAAGGAAGTGCATTCAAACGTTTTCAAAATCAGGCTGAAATAGTGGTGAACCTGACTGACAAGCATCACCGTGATGAGCCGTCCTTTAAAATGGTACACCGCATCCGTCCTTCCATTCAGAAAGCCTGTGGACATCTGCATCCGCATACAAGCATCAAATTCATAGAAATGCCGTCAGGCCCTCCGACACTGGCAACGGTCGTGGTGGAAGTATATGCCAAAAACGACAAAGAGCTTCGCCATGTTGCTGAGAGAGTCAGCCAAATATTGGCCAAAACCGAAGGACTGGTTGATGTCGATGTCATGCTCGATGACATTTACGATACCTACATGCTCTCCCCAAACAAGGAGAAGATCATTCGAAGCGGTTTGAGTGTCGACCAGGTCAACCAGATTATCTATCTGGCTTTCAAAGGGATGCCTGTCGCAGTCAAAAATACGAAAGACCAACAGGATCAGGTGCCTATTTTTGTCCGTCTTGACAATGATGCACGCATGATTCACGGCCAGAGCAAAGAGGCGCTTGAAAAGAAGCTTTCCAATCTGCGTCTGATGAACCGCCGCGGTATGATGGTACCACTTATTGAAGTGGTAACACTCAAAAAGCGTAAGTCAAGCCCTACCATTTTCAGAAAAGATTTGAAAAATATGGCCATTATCACTGCCGAATGTGACATGGTTTCGCAGGTCTATCCACTACTCGATGCACGTGAAAAAATACTGAAAATGATGAAAGACGAATACAATATCACCAAAACCCCCGGTATATCTACTTTTATGTTCGATCTCAATGCGGTTGACAAGAAAACGGGAGAAAAAGTACTCATACGATGGGACGGTGAGATGAAAGTTTCTCTCGATACTTTCCGTGACCTTGGCGGTGCCTTTATTGCTGCACTTATTTTGATGTTCCTGCTGATGGTGGTTTACTACAAATCGTTCGCCCTGAGCGGCATTGTACTGGCGGGGAGTTTCCTCTCCATTATCGGCGTCATTGTCGGCCACTGGATTACCGATAAAATATCGCTTTTCTTTGGCGATATCAACTTCTTCCTTACCGCTACCTCCCTGATCGGATTCATCTCCCTCATGGGAATCAGCGCGCGTGGATCACTGCTGCTGATCGATTTTTCAAGATCTCTTATGAAAGATGAAGGTATGGAGAAAAATGTCGCTATTGCAAAGGCTACGGCAACCCGTGCAAAACCCATCCTTATGACAGCGGTGGCGATTATCCTCGGTTCCCTGCTGCTTTCTACCGACCCAATTTTCGGAGGTCTTGGTATTGCACTTATATTCGGAAGTATCGCTGCAACCCTTGTAGCACTCTTTTTCATTCCTGTGCTTATGAGCAACGCCAAAGCCATGGATCCTCATGAACCGACAGAGTGTGAATCAGAAGAGGAAGAAAAAGACGGTACATGGTGTATCCTGACCAATAATATCCGCTCACTCATTATGCGAAGAAAGAAGCATTGCGATGATGAGGATAAGTAGATAATATAAGGCAGGGCACTGCCGGGTCATTCCTGCGAAAGCAGGAATCTTTTTGGAAGACAGGCAACGTGTATTCTATGCAAGGTCAATATCCCGGATCAAGTCTTGGATATTGAAATACCATTACTCTTTCGGCAGTAAAGCAGGATTGTACTCTATAGAGATCTTTGTATACATTCCCGGGTAGATTTTCTCGTTATCGCGGTTGAACTTAATGCGGATAGTGAACGTGTGGGTCATGGGGTTGGCGGAGGGGACGATGGATTTGATGCGGCCTCTGCCTTTGTAGTGGATGGCAGGAATTTCAAATTTGACAAAATCACCTTCATTGACTTTCAACAGGTCACTTTCGGAAATTTGTGCTTCAATCTCAAGATGGTCAAGGTCGACCAGTACCATGACAGGAAAGCCCGGCATGACCATATCGCCGACATGGAGATTCTTCTGGACGATGATACCGTTGCTTGGTGCCTTCACCTCAAGATAATGGGAGATGACGCTTATCTCTTTGGCTTTCTGCGCTGCGTTCTTGACAATTGCCTGCATCGCTTTGAGCATGGACTGTGTATGTTCAGCTGTGATGGAGAGGTTTTCATTCATATCATCGAAGTTCATGACATTGCTCTTGTTTTTAATCAGCAGCGCACGGTTACGGCGTATTTCATCGAGTTTACTGCGGTAAACATCGGTAAGAATTTCGGCCTGTTCCAGCCCCAGATTGATCTGTTCTTTCATAATGTCAAATTCGGCAGAATCCATTTTGAACAGGTCATCTTCCCTTTTGACCTTGTCCCCAATATTGACATAGACCTCTTTCACATACCCCATGTAACGTGCACCAATGTATTTTTGGTTGTCTGAAACAATGGTACCGGTAAGGTTGATGGTGTTTGCAAGCAGCGTAGAACCAATCAGTGAAGCAAGTAACAAAGGTTTGAACATGGCATCTCCTTTTATATCATTAAAATCGATGAAAATGATTTATTTTAATTTGATTATTTTATATTTTATAATAAATTACTTAAGAAGATAAGAGGTTAAAAGGGAAAAGAGAGGGTTTCTCCCCGGCTGGGGAGAAAGGGTTTTTAGAATGCGTAAGTCAGCTGGAAAGAGAGACTTGATTCTGAGTGGTCAACACTTGTTGTGTTCATATAAAGCATACCGTTTCCAGTATTCGGATCAATTGCTGCCATTGGCGTATTGAATGTTTCTGTATTGCTTGGTGAATAAACATACGCAAGGTCAAGTGAGAATTGATTTGTGAATTCATACGTACCACCGATTGTGTAGTGGTTCTCTGCTGTTGCAGGGAACCCAAGCAGGTTGAATGTGTTGATTGCTGAGTTCGCACCCATTGCAGCACCGGCTGCTGGTGTTGCATCCAGTTCTTTTACAGGTGTAGAACCGTGGTTGTAACCGAGTCTGATTGCCCAGTTGTCCTGTGCATACTGATAACCGAATGCATAGACATCCTGATCATCCCAACCAAAGTCTTTGTAACCTTCTGCTGATGAATACTTGAGTCTTTTCCAGTCGAATGCGAAAGTATGCTGACCCATTTCATATGCAAGACCGATACCGTACTCTGCAGGCTGCTCGAGTGTATCACTCATTGGTGCCGGGAATGCTCCTGCTGCTACAAATGGTGCTGTCGCACTTGAAAGTTGACCGTCATAGCTCATTTTGATGGAAGATTTGTAAACAGCACCGATAGTAAATCCGCTTACTTCATATGCAAGACCGGCAGACCAACCAAAACCAAAGTCCTGTGCAAGCCCTGAACCTACATTGGTACCATTAAAGTTATAGTTGATATCCAGGTTACCATATTGAAGAATTGGGGCAACAGCAACACTGAAACCATCTGCTTTGTAGGCAACCGGTACAGCGAACTGCATCAGCTGCAGGTTGGTTACCATATTCATGTTTGCACCTGCAGGTGCTTTACTGAAGTCAACACCCATACCGGCTGTTCCCCACATACCGATACCAATGTACCAGTTGTCATTGATTTTATGTGCAATGGAAACTTCCGGGATCATGTTCATGTCAGCATCACTTGTATATTCACCGAGTGAACCTGCTCCGGGAGCCTGTCCTGAAGGGGTTCCCCCTGTAAAAATAACGTTTCCGACATTGGTCATTTCAGTTTTAATCGTTGGCATAAAAACAGTACCACCGAAAGAGATCTCAGTTCCTTCAATGGATGTAATCATTGCAGGGTTGCTGATGGTAGACTCTGCACCATGGCTGACGGCGATACCTGTACCACCCATACCTCTTGCTTTTGCGCCAACGGCGATGAGTGTATCTCCGTTTGTTGCGTGAAGCATAGTTGAAGCCACGAGTGACAGTGTAATACCGGCAGTTACTTTTGTAAACATACTTGTTTTCATGTTTTTTCCTTGTTTTTGTTTTAGGTGGAAGTAGTATAGTAAAAAAGAAGCTTAATGTCAAGTATACCTATGGATTTTATACAATCATATTAGTTTCTTATAATCAAAATTATATAGAGTAAAGCATCGTGCTTAAAGCTGCATTTTATGGGATGTTGTAGCTACATCCAGGCAATCTTATGCATGGTATATAATGTATATAGCAGTGTCGTATTGGGAAAAATGAATACAAAGAAGCTTTTTTACTGCTACAAAATGATACATATAACTTTAAACATCTATTTATCTATTATAAAATACTATAGTTGATTAAAAATATAGATAATATTGTCTTTAGATCAATCAAGGGACAGTATATATTATGAACACGCTTATTATCGAAAACATTCATGAAACTTTCAATTTTAAACTTCTCAAAGAGGTCTACCATGATATTTTGGTACCCTGTTTCCCTGACCCGGAAGATCATTTAAGCTGGAAGATAATGAAAAAGATGGTACATCGAAGTTTCAAAAATATCAACGGCAATGAAAAAGTACTCATTTCTGTTTCAAAACAACGGCAGGAGGATGGCAGTTTCAAACCGGTGTCGTTCTTTGTGGGGGTATACTACAGACGAAGCCAGACAGGACTCATTTCCTATATGGGTATGCGTGACGGATGTCGTGGATTGTCCGCATCGAATATTCAGAAACAGGTGCATATTGAGATGGAACGGATAGCAAGTTTTTATCATCATAGGCTCAAAGGGGTTTTCAGCCTTGTAGACCTCCCTGAGAAGGCGAATCCGCGCTATATCACACTCCCTCCGGTTCAGCGAATCATGATTATGGAACGTAACGGAGCAAGACATGTGCCTATTGATTTTTACTATCCGGCATTTAAAACAAATATTTTGAGTTATCTGATGGCCAAACCAAACTACAGAAACGATGCCGCACTGCTTGGCTATCGGCTGCATGGTTCACTGCCGACGGACAATCCGGAAATTATTAAAGATTTTATAGATGATTTTTATATCTCATACGGTATTGATCCCAAGGAGAATGCTATGGTGAAACGTATGCATGCAGCTGTTGATGCCATTGCAAAAGGTACAGATATCAAGCTCTCACAGCATTACAGAACGAGGGAGAAGGAAAAAATTTCGACATGTGTGTCACAAGTGAGAGCGGCATCTTAACTCTTTAGAGTCAAGATGCATCTTTTTACAGGAAGGACTTAAAAAGGATGTCATCCTGCATTTGATGTGTATTGATTGAATGACGGTGTTTTAAAAGTCGTCATCGTCACTTTCAAACTCTGCCGCAGCCTGTTGTTCATACTTTTGCTGCTCTTCATGTTTCAGTTGCTGTTTTGTCAGTACCATTTCGTGCAGGAACTCTCCAAAAAAGGTGCGGGAGTCTGTCTTGGCAAGGAACAGGTAAATGCCAACCGCAAGGGCAGCAAGGGTAATGGAAGTAACTACTTTTTGTGCCGGTGAGAAAATTTGAATAGGGTCTTTGGCTCGTATTTCACACTTTCCTCCAGGGCAGTGCTGCGGATCACTCCGGATAATGGCCTTGTAGATCATACAGCCGACGCATACAGAGAAAGCTGCTTCAAGGAACATCAGCGTTAGACAAAGGACACAAATGAGTACCTTGTAAAAGGTAATGTCCCAGTGCAGAACAAACCAGTCCATCATTGGAATGGCAATAAGCCAGCCGAGTGTCCAGGCGAAGCGCTTCTGCAGTCCCCCGACATATTCAGGTTTCTGGTTCTGTGTGACAAGTTTGCCGAGCAGAAGGGAAGGGGAGTATCGCGGACTGATGATCCGCATGGTAAAATCAAAAAAGAGAAAAGCAAGATAGACACGTGCAACGATAATATGGTTAAAGCCGATACCGACAAATATGACGATCATCCCCAGCATAAAGAGAATGCCTGCCGCAGCTCTTGCCTCTCTTTCATTGATGACGGTTACATCGTAGCCGGGTACATGTTCACCATATTCGGTAAGAAATGATTTGAAGTTCACAAAATGCTCCTTGGGAGGAATTTTGCAGGGATTCTAACAGAAAAAGTTTAATGAGAAAAAATGATTATATTGAATATATTGATTAGTAAAATTGATTTATATGTTTGGAGTCATCCCGCACATGATGCGGGAGTTTGCAGCATGTACTGTTTTTGTCTTTTGCCTATATCTTGCTCAGGATAAACTGTTCCATATCTGCAACGACTTCGTCAAGGCTGCGCTCACCGTCAATCACATGCAGAAGGCCTTTTTCTTCATAAAACTTCTGAATGGCAGGCAGTGGCTCGGTGTAAATCTTCATACGGCTTTCAAAGACCTCTTCATTGTCATCACTGCGTTCTTCACCCGGTGCCGCTTCCGCACGGCGCCCAAGGATGCGCTCTCTGGCTACTTCTTCGCTGACACGTACTTCAATCACAGAGACCAGTTCGATGTCGTCTTCTTTGTTGACCAGTTCGTCAAAGGCTGTCATCTGCTCTTCGCTTCTTGGGTAACCGTCAATGAGAATATTGTCTACCGGAGCGTTTTTAATGGCAGAAACAATCGTGTTCACGATGATCTCAAGAGGAACAAGCGCACCTTTTGAGATGTAGCTTTCAATCTCTTTACCAAGCGCTGAACCACTTGCCACTTCTTCACGAAGCATATCACCGGTAGAGTAGTGTACAATTTTGTCACTGTGCTTTTGGGCGATGATGCTTGCGTCAGTCGTTTTTCCTGAGCCTGGTGCTCCGATGATTAAAAATAATTTTTTCATTTTCTATCCCTTCAATAAGTTTGGTAGGGTGTTGTGCCCTCACAACACCAATAGTTTGTATGTATATTTATAAAGGTGTTGTCGGGGACAACACCCTGCAGTTTATGCGCTTGGTGTCTGACGGATACGCAGACTCAGCTCTTTAAGCTGCTCGTTGTCTACAGGGCTTGGTGCCTGAGTGAGCAGACACTGTGCACGCTGGGTTTTCGGGAAGGCAATGACATCTCTGATGCTCTCTGTACCGGTCATGAGCATGATGAGTCTGTCAAGCCCCAGTGCGAAGCCGCCGTGTGGCGGTGCACCGAATTTGAGTGCGTCAAGCAGGAAGCCGAATTTTTCCTGAGCCTCTTCTTCGCTGATACCGAGGAGTTTGAAGATCTCTGCCTGCATATCCTCTTTGTGGATACGGATTGATCCTCCGCCAAGCTCTGTACCGTTAAGGACAATGTCGTAAGCGATCGATTCGATCTCTTCAATGTCGTCAAAGTCAAGCGATTTTGGCTGGGTGAACGGGTGGTGCAGCGCTTTGACACGGCCGTCTTCCACTTCGAACATTGGGAAGTCCACAACCCACAGGAACTCGAAGACCCCTTCAGGAATGATATCCATGATCTCTGCGAGATAAAGACGGAACCGCCCCATGTAGTCCAGGACTGTTTTCTTTTCGCCGGCACCAAAGAAGACAACGTCGCCAACCTGAAGCCCGCAACGGTCGATGATGGCTTGAAGGTCATCTTCGGTAAAGAATTTGGTCAGTGGTCCTTTGAGACCGTCTTCTTTCATCTGGAAGTATCCAAGACCCTGTGCACCGAATTTGCGAACATAGTCTTCAAAGCCTTTCATCTGGCGTTTGGAGAAGATGTTGTCTCCGTTTGGCACTTTGAGTGCTTTGATACGGTTGCGCTTTGGGGCTTTGGCAATATTGGCAAAGATCTCGTTGTCACAGCGTTCAAAGATGTCGATGACATCGACCATAGCCATATCAAAACGCAGATCCGGTTTGTCCGAACCGTATTTTTCCATCGCTTCTGCGTACGTCATACGCTTGAATGTTTTAGGAATATCAAAGCCGCACTGGGTGAAAATATTGTGAATGAGCGTTTCTGCAACAGCGATGACATCATCTTCGGTGCAGAAGCTCATTTCAACATCTATCTGGGTAAATTCCGGCTGTCTGTCCGCACGGAGGTCTTCGTCACGGAAACACTTAGCGATCTGGAAATAGCGGTCGAAGCCCGAGACCATCAACAGCTGTTTAAAGAGCTGCGGAGACTGCGGCAGTGCGTAGAATTCCCCCGGATGTACACGGCTTGGTACAAGGTAGTCACGCGCACCTTCCGGTGTGGATTTGGTCAGTACCGGTGTTTCTACTTCGAGGAAACCAAGCTCGTCAAGGCTGTTACGCGCGGCAATGGTCGCTTTGGAACGCAGTTTGAAAATGTCGTAGGACTTTTGGCTTCTGAGCTCGAGGTAGCGGTACTTCAGGCGAATCTCTTCGTTGACTTTTTCATCCCCGAGATCGAACGGCATCGGTCTGGAGCGGTTCTCGATGACAAGTTTGTCAACGACGATCTCCACCTTGCCTGTTTTGAGGTTGGGGTTTTCAAGCCCTTCGCCTCTGGCTCTTACTTTTCCTGTAGCGATAAGGACGAACTGGTCGCGTACCTCTTCGGCCTTTTTGTGGGCATCGGCATTGTCAGCAGGATCGCAGACAAGCTGGACGACCTCGTCTTTGTCACGCAGGTCGATGAAGATCACCCCTCCGTGGTCTCTACGGCTGGCAACCCATCCGGCTACGGTGACTTCTTCACCGATATGGTTTTCGTTAATTTCGGCACAATAATGTGTTCTCACGTGAAATCCTCATAAATAAATAGTGCCGCGATTATATCCAAAAGTTGTTTAGGAAATCTCTAACGGATAGAAGACACCTGCTATTCACTTACTCTATTGTGTGAATCATAAGCCTTTCGAGAAGAAAATGGTGTGTATATTTATCATTAAAGATGTATCAAAAGATGCCAAAATGACATTTTTTGTACACTCACAAGCAACACTATGTTACCCTAATGATATCAAATGTTATGGAGCACAACAACGTGAAACAGTTACCGCAGGTTCAGTGCGCAGGATTCATTCTCAAGCCGGAGGCTCCGGAGATAAAGCCGCTTTACGAGCAGATACGCAGTCAGTTCGAAAAGAAGGGCATTCAAGTATTGTTGTGGGAGAATTCTGCAAAAATGATAGGGCTCGAAGGTGTTGCGTTTGAAGAGATGTGTGAAGCAGCAGACTTTCTGGTTTCTCTCGGAGGCGACGGTACGCTGCTTTCACTGGTGCGTCGAAGCTATGTGTATCAAAAGCCTGTTGTGGGCATCAATGCGGGAAATCTCGGCTTTTTGGCAGACATTACCATTGAAGATGTAGACAGTTTCCTTGATCGTCTGCTTATCGGTGAGTACCGGGTGGATGACAGAATGATGATAGAAGGCTACATCGAGAAAAAAAGCGGCAGCAAGATCAGTTTTATCGCCTTTAACGATGTGGTTATCACCTCTCCGGAACCATCAAAGATGGTAAAAGTGAATGCATCTATTGACGGTGAACGTTTCAACTCCTACACCGGAGACGGACTCATCATCTCCACACCGACAGGTTCGACAGCATACAACCTCTCGGCAGGCGGCCCGATTCTCTACCCGCTGACACAGGCGTTCATCATTACTCCTGTACTGGCACATTCGCTTGCCAATCAGCGTCCGCTTGTCGTACCGGCAGATTTCAGCATTGAACTGGATGCCGAAAAATACCGCGCTATCGCGTCTATTGACGGTCAGGAAGTGTATGAGCTTGAAGAGGGGGATGTGCTCTATATTGCCGGAGCGAAAAAGGGTGCGACCCTTATTCACCGCAAAGAGCATAACTATTTTTCTGTGCTTCGTGAAAAACTGCACTGGGGAGACAGAAATTGGTAGAGCGGCTTTTTTTACGGGATCTGGTAACTTTTAAGGAAGCGGAGCTCAATTTTGAACCCGGTCTGGTGGTCTTTTCCGGCCCAAGCGGAGCGGGAAAGTCGGTGCTGATATCGGCTATTTTAACGGCTTTCGGGCATCCTGCAAAGAGTGCGGCATCGCTGTGTGAAGTAAACCTCAAAAAGCCTCGGGGACTGAAGCATGAAGCCTACGAATTTGAAGAGACCATAGCGATTAAAAGCCTCAAAAAGGAGAAACTGCGTTATTTTATTGACGGTCAGGGAATTTCAAGGAAGGTACTACAAAGCCTGTTTGCCCCTTATGTTTCCTACCTTTCGGTACGTGACAGCAAAGGGATGGAAAGTGAATCGCTGATTGCCCTGCTGGACAGATATCTGGCTTCCGGTGACAAAGACTACAAAAAACTTCTCAAAGAATATACCAAACGCTACCGTACGTACAGAGAAAAAGTACAGCAGCTTGAGAAGATACGCCAGAGTGAAAAAGAGATGGCCGAAAAGATAGAATTTGCCCGCTATGAGATAGAGAAGATAGACAAAATCGACCCCAGACCCGGTGAAGAGGAGGAAATGCTGACGGTCAAGCAGCAGCTTTCCCGTATTGACAAACTCAAAGAAGCGCTTGAAGAAGCATCGGAAATTTTCCGTTTTGAAAGCAGTGTGGAGGAAGTTTACCGTTTGCTTGACAAAGATGTCTCTGCTTTTTCAGAAGCGATGAATCAGCTGCGTGCCGATTTTGAAGAGAGTGAAACACTGGCTGCCGAGCTTGAAGAAACCGATGTGGAAGCGGTGCTTGACAGACTTGGCGAGCTTGCTGAACTCAAGCGGCGTTACGGTTCGGTAGAGGAAGCACTGGCCTACCGTGACGCAAAGCGAAAAGAGCTTGAAGGCTACACCCATATGGAACAGGATAAAAGCCTGCTCGAGCAGTACCTTCAGATAGAGTTTGGTGAGCTGCATACACTTGCTTCCCGCATTTCACTTGCGCGTAAAAAGGCAGCGGCAGAAGTTGAAGAGAGGGCAGCAGTGTATCTTTCGGAACTCAAACTTCCTCCGATACAATTTGTATTTGAAACAGGAGCATTGGGGGAATTTGGTCTTGACGGTATTGCCATTTCATTGGGAGAGAGCAGTATGGAAACGCTCAGCGGCGGGGAATTCAATCGTGTCAGACTGGCACTGCTTGCAGCCGCGATGCCTAAAGAACAGAAAGAGAGCGGCGTATTGATACTCGATGAGATCGATGCAAATGTCAGCGGAGACGAGTCGATTGCGATTGCAGAAATGATTGCGGCACTCTCGAAAGTGTATCAGGTGTTTGCCATTTCCCACCAGCCCCATCTTGCCGCCAAAGCTTCACAGCATATACTGGTACATAAGTCGGAGGGGGTGAGTCATGCCGCCGTACTTGATGAAAATGGCCGTATTGCGGAGATCAGCCGTATTATTGCCGGTGAAAAACCTACGGAACAGGCAGTGGCGTTTGCGAGGAAGCTTAGGGGGATGTAGCTGTTTATTGGTGTATTGTCACGTGAAAAGTATTTAAAATATGTAACAGGTTTTCAAACTTTGCTATAATTTAGTAAAAATCTTCAATGGATTTGTATAAAAGGAGCGGATATGAACGAATTTCAAAGACGTGCAGAAGCAAGACGCAAAAATACAACTTTCAAGAAGGTTCACCTGCATGCAAAGGAGCATCACAGCCTGCATGCAGGTGTGGATGGTGATAGGTTAAGCCAGGTTGTTTTTGAAATATCACATCCATCAGCTATCGTGTGCAGAGTAGATAAGTCACAGGTTAGGATTTTAAAGTTGAAGGCTCGATAGTATGCCGGCTTTTCAGGACTATATTGATGCAATGGAAGCATTCAACCGCTATGGTGTAGCATATCTGGTTGTTGGTGCTTATGCAATGGGAAATTTTGGCTATACGCGCTATACGCATGATATCGATTTATGGGTAGAGAAGAGTGAAGAAAATGGTAAAAAGGTTGTCAGAGCACTTGAAGAATTTGGGATTCCCTTTGCTATAGAACCTGAAGAGTTTACCGCAGATTACAGTGTAATCCAGATTGGTGTTGCTCCTATGCGTATCGACATTTTGACTGATATTGATGGTGTAACTTTTGAGGAAGCATGGGAGAATAGAGTAGAAGGAAAAATTTTAGGGGTGGATACTTCGATTATCTGCTTGAGTGATTTGATTCGAAATAAGCGTGCATCAAACAGGGTGAAAGACAAACTGGATGCAGCTCAGCTCGAGGCTCTGAAGAAAAAATAGTGTATCCGTTTTGGCAGAAATAATAGGCTTTATCTACGCTTTCGGCGGAAACTGCTTTTTGAGTTTTTCAAAGTAGTGTTTGAGGTGTTCCTGGTAGGCTTCGGCAACGGGGAGCTCGCTACCGGTCTTGAGATAAGTGTTGTACTCCACGAGCAGGTCGGATACACCGCCGGTGCCAATGGTAGTGGATGAGCCTTTGATACTGTGGGTCAGGCGCTCCATTTTGTGAAAGTCCGGAATTTTCATCGCTTCATCGATAAGAGGAATCTGGTCGCCGATTTGCGGGATGAGTTCCTGAATGAATTCATGTGCTTCTTCTTCGGAGAGACCCATTTCGATGAGCCGGTCATAATTGAAATCGGGGTAGTTGCCTTCGGGAAGTTTGGTTGCAGGCTGCTCTTTTTTAGGGGCTGCTTTGGGTGCTTCCTGTACAGGTTTTGTTTCCTCTTTTGGGGTTACTGGTGCCTGTGTGGATACCGGTGTTTTTGGCGTTTGCTGTGTGGTTTTCCGGGGTTCATAGGTATGCTTGGGTTCTCTTACAGCAGGTTTTTCAGCTGCTGGACGTTTGGAAATCTTTGGTTCAGGCTTTTTTTTCTGATGTTTTGCACGGTCACGCTTTTGCCGCTCCTGCCGGTACTTCTTTTCGTTTCGATACTCAAAGTAGATCACCAATGCAATAATAAAGAGAATGATTCCAATAATAACGGTTGCAAGCATATAAACGCCTCCCTGCCTGTAGTCCCCAAAGGCTGCATCTCGTGCAGTGTCGGGTTTTATTATCAATAAATATAGCTGATTTCATATTAGAAAAAGTTGTTTTCAGTCAATGATATACGGCATTTTAGGTATAATATGGCTAAAAAACAGAGAGAATAAGATGATTGTCGATACCCATTGCCACCTGGATGATCCGCGCTATAATGACGATTTGGAAGAAGTACTGAATCGGGCAAAAGCAGCCGGCGTGGAAAAATATATTATTCCCGGCGCGGATATTGCAACACTTGAACGTGCCGTTGAAATCGCCGAAACATATCCATCCGTCTATTTTGCCGTAGGGGTACACCCTTATGATAAAGAAGCATATGACAGAGCGATACTTGAACGCTATATTGAACATCCTAAATGTGTAGCGGTCGGTGAATGTGGGCTGGATTATTTCCGTCTGCCCGAGGATGCAAAAGAAATCGAAGCGGAAAAGGCAGCGCAGAAAGAGATTTTTATTGATCAGATAGCACTGGCAAATGCGTATGATAAACCGTTGATCGTGCATATACGTGATGCCAGTGCCGATTCATTGGCCATACTCGATGCCCATGCCGGAGAGAAGGGCGGGGTGCTTCATTGTTACAATGCCGATGAACAGCTGCTTAAACTTGCTCCCAAAGGGTTTTATTTCGGTATTGGCGGTGTGTTGACATTTAAAAATGCGCGTAAGCTTGTGAATGTTTTCCCCAAGATCCCGAAGGAAAAACTGCTGATCGAAACGGACGCGCCCTATCTGACACCGCATCCCCACAGAGGAGAACGCAATGAACCTGCCTACTGCGCACTGGTTGCTGACAAGATCGGTGAGCTTAGCGGCATGCCGCGTGCCGACGTTGAAACACTGACGACGCATAACACCCATCTTTTGTTTGGTATTTGAGAGACCATGCAAAAGACCTTTTGGGTTCTGTTTCTTCTGGTCGGCTTGCATGCCTCACCCCTTACCAGGACTTTTCCTGCCTACGCCTATGTTTTTTCGGAGTTCGATATTGACAGCGGGTATGCCTATGATGCCGAGTTTGAAAAATATGTGGCAGTCCATGAAAAGCAGATGCGTCGTTTTTACAAAAAATCATTAAAACGGGGAGAAGAACTGACCCGTGTTGTGCGCGGAGCATTGCTTGATGACGGACTTTCCGATCTTTTTCTCTATGTCTCCATGATAGAATCCGGGATGCGTACCGATGCGGTTTCTTCCCAAAAAGCGGTGGGGCTGTGGCAGTTTATGCCAAAAACTGCAGCGTATTATAAGCTTGATGTCAGCAGCAGTGTGGACGAACGCTGTGACCCTTTTTGTGCTACCGAAGCTGCAGTGAAATATTTGGAGCATCTGCATGAAAAGTTTGGGAAGTGGTACCTTGCTGTAATGGCATACAACTGTGGCGAAGGACGTTTGCAAAAGGCTATTGCGAGGGCACAGAGCGATGACCTGGCGATCCTGGTTGACGATGATGCCAAATTCTTGCCAAAAGAGACACGCAACTATATACGCAAAATTTTGCTGCTGGCATTGATAGGAGAGAGTGAAACGGTTTTTGAAGCACCTGATGATTTAAAAGCAGTATCTCCTCCCCCCAAAATGAAAGATGCGGCTGCACTGACCCATCTGCTTTCACACAAGGTGAAAATGGGTGAGACACTGGAAAGCGTTGCATCAGAATATGGCAGCAGTGCAGCGATGATCAAGCGTGTCAACGGGCTGCATTCTGAAAACCTTTTACTGGGGCAAATGTTGTTGATCCCTGTCAGCCGGGAACGTTTTGACACGTCACTGGCAAACATGGACAGGAAGCGATCATCAAGCGGATATTAAGTATAATATTCCACTATTTTTTGCAAGGTTTTTTTATGGTGCCAAGAGCTTCGTTCAGCGTGTTGTCAACTGTGTCTTTGCTGCTTTTGGGGCTTCTGGCAGGCGGTTGTTCCAGTAAGCACTACACCAAGCCGGGATTTACCAGTGCGGCAAGGCAGAAGTCCACGATGCGCTGCTATACGGTCAGAGGCAAAACCTACCGTCCTACCTATGTAAAAATAGGTGATACCATGACGGGGATCTCCAGCTGGTACGGTCCCAATTTCCACGGAAAACAGACCAGTAACGGCGAGCGTTACAATATGCATGCAAAGACTGCGGCGCATAAAACCTGGCCGATGGATACCATGGTGCGTGTGACCAACCTGCAAAACGGGAAAAGTACTATTGTCCGCATCAATGACAGAGGCCCGTTTGTCCGAGGGCGTATTATCGACTGCAGCTATGCTGCGGGCAAAGAGCTTGGGCTGGACAGGATGGGAATTGCCAAGGTTAAAATAGAAGTTGTGGGGTTCGCCGGCAAAGTACAGTCCAAGGCAGCCATTGCCAAGGCAAAGGCGAACAATACTGCACAGAGGGTAAAACTGAGCGACTTTGGGTTACAGGTGGGAGCCTTTACCCGGTATGAGGGGGCACTTGTTACGAAACGGCGCTACGAAGCGCAGACGGGCGGCAGGTACCGCGTGATTATCAAACGTTTCGACAATGCTGATGAGAGTGGACGAACGCTCTACCGTGTCTGGCTGATGGGCTTTGGTTCGGAGCAGGAAGCACGTGACTTTAGAGCATGTGAAGGATTGGCTGGTGCGCCGATCATTCGAAAATAAGTGAAAGGATGAGGATGATAGAGAAACGAAGAGAGACAAAAGAGACGCAGATAACGGTAAAACTTGAGCTTTACGGCAAAGGGAATGCCAAGATCGATACAGGTGTGGGATTTTTTGACCATATGCTTGAAGCGTTTGCAAAACATGCCCATATGGATCTTGAAGTAAGCTGTAAAGGGGATACGCATATTGATGACCACCATACTGTTGAAGATGTAGGCATTGTGATCGGTCAGGCACTCAGGGAAGCGATCTATCCGGTGAAGCAGATCGAGCGTTTCGGGAATGCGACGGTGGTGATGGACGAAGCGAGTGTTACGTGTGACATTGACCTTTCCAACCGCGGCTTTCTGGTTTTTGAACTGCCCATCGGCGGCAAGGTCGGTCATTTTGATGTAGAACTGGTTGAAGAGTTTTTCCGTGCTTTTGCATTCAACCTGCCGCTGACGCTGCATCTGATTTACAACCGAGGGAAAAACAAACACCATATTATTGAAGCATCGTTTAAAGCCCTTGCAGTGTCACTCAGGCGTGCGGCAGCGGTCAATGAAAATGCGGGTATCCCAAGTACCAAGGGGGTACTGTGAGCATTGAACTTATCGTGCTTGACGTCGACGGAACCATGACTGACAGCCGCATTACCTACAGTGAAACCGGCGATGAGATCAAATCGTTCAATGTCAAGGACGGTTTGGCGATCGCAAGCTGGAGACGATTGGGAAAACAGGTGGCGATCATTACCGGACGAAGCTCGAAGATTGTTGCACGCCGTGCAGAAGAGCTTCGTATTGAACATTTCTACCAGGGGGTGGACAACAAGCGTGAGGTACTTGCATCGCTACTTGAGAAGCTTGATTTAAGTATGGAGAATGTCGCAGCTATTGGAGATGACCTCAATGACATTTCGATGCTCAAGGCTGCACAGCTCTCTTTTGTACCGCAGGATGCCAGCGCCTATGTGGACAAGATCGCCGATGTTATTTTGACCAAACGCGGCGGTGACGGTGCTGTACGTGAAATGATTGAGTACCTGATCAAGAAAGAGGGACTCGAAAAGCAGTATCTGGCATTATGGGACTGAAATTTGAACTGCTGCTTGTTGTGCTGATCGTGTTGACATCAGCTGTCACAATGACAACAAAGCTGCATGAGCACAATAGCAAAACAGCATCTGACAGCAAAGAACTTGAATTTACCGATACGACGTTTACGGAAGTTACACCCCAAAAACGTGTCGGTGTCAGTTTTGCTGCGCATGGCGTACGTGCCGGGGGTATACTGAAGGTGGAACATCTCCGTTATTACAACGATACGATCAAGGAACTTTTGGCTGACAGAGGAACCTATAGGGGAAACCTGATCTATCTTGACGGTAATGTTTCTTTGCGTCAAACTGCAGGGTTTGACTACTATACACAGCATGCCTATTATGACAAAAAATATGAAGTACTTTACGTGCCTTCACCCTTTACTGCATATCGGGGTGAAGATGTGATGCATGGTGCGACATTGCGCTATAATACCAAAAGCAAAGAGGCATATGCCACGATGATCGATGCTGTGCTGCATACTGCGGAAACCAATGAAACCAATGAAACAAAGGAGTAGCCGATGAAAAGTGTGCTGCGTTTTGCACTGCCGGTGCTGGGACTGACAATGGTGCTGTTTGCCCAGAAGGTACAGGTGACCTCGGATAAGATGAAAGCATACGACAGTAAAAAAGAGATCCATTTCATCGGCAATGCGAAAGTGACCAAGTTGAAAGACTGGATACATGGTGCAGAGATCATTGTCTACTTCAATGAGAATAACGAGACAAAAAAGTATGTGGCAGAAGGAAATGTAACGTTTGAACTGCATCAAAAAAATGCACTCTATAAAGGCAAGGCGGACAGAGTAACCTATCTTCCGAAAACATCCGAATATATTCTTACAGGCAATGCCGCTATTAACGATACTGTCAATGACCGGCGTGTGAACGGTAATGAGATCGTACTCGATATGACAACAGGCAATGCCAATGTCAAGGGAGATCGTACCAAGCCGGTCAAATTTATTTTCGATATGGAGAAAAAAGGTGAGTAATCCACGCATAGTAGAAGCCGAATTTATCAAGTCTGCACAGAGCATTGCCGATTCGCTGCCCGAAGATATGAGCGAGGTGGTCTTTCTGGGACGCTCCAATGTAGGAAAGAGTTCTACACTCAATGGTCTGACACAGCGTAAAAACCTTGCCAAGAGTTCAGCAACACCTGGAAAGACACAGTTGATCAATTTCTTTGAAACCCGTTACCTTTATGACGGGCAGAGTTACCCCGTACGTTTTGTCGATCTTCCGGGATTTGGTTACGCAAAAGTTTCCAAATCGCTCAAAGAGGTGTGGCAGCGTAATCTGGTAGAATTCATTGAGCAGCGTGTTTCTATCCGGCTCTATATCCATTTGCGTGATGCCCGTCATCCGCATGCAAAGATCGATGATGATGTCGAAGCATACATTTCAGAATTCATTCGCCCGGATCAGCGTTATCTGACGGTATTTACCAAAATTGATAAGCTTAATCAGAAAGAGCGTAACAAACTCAAGCGGGAGTTTCCGGACTCTATTACTGTCTCAAACCTCAAAAAAAGCGGGTTTGACCGTGTACACAAAGAGATACTTTCTACCATTTTCGGAATCGATTTCAGCCAAAAGAAAAAAGAGGATACAGAAGCGTGATAGAACTGGTCAAGGCAAAACTTGATGATATTCCTGCGATGCAGGCACTTGTGGCAGAAAAAGTCAAAGACGGCACCATTCTCAATCGCAGTGAAGATGAAGTGGCAACCAATATACGTTCCTATGTTCTTGCCAAAGAGGGTGAAAAACTGGTCGGTTATACGGCATTGCATATCCATTCGGTCAGGCTGGCTGAAATACGCAGTCTTATTGTGGATGAAGCCTACAGGGGGAAGCATATCGGCAAACGCATGGTGGAGTTTACCCTGGAGGAAGCACGTACCCTCGGTGTAAAAGAGGATGTTCTTGTACTTACGTATCTGCCGGAGTTTTTCAAGAAACTTGGTTTCAGGGAGATTGACAAAGAAGTGATACCGGAACACAAGATATGGGCGGACTGCATTAAGTGTATTCATTTTCCTGTCTGCAATGAAGTGGCTTTGGTTTACAAGGTATAACCGCTATGGCATCTGCAATACGAAAGCTCATTGTGTGGATACTGGTGATCCTTTTTGTGCTTTTTTATCCGATGTTGATTTCCATTTATGTCTTTCTGCCGCTTTTTTTCGGGGTGGTAGGCTATATGCTCATCCGGGGGATCGAAGAGGGAAAATGGTCCTACATTCTGCTTTCCCTGATTTACCTGATCAATATGGATATCAACCTTTCCATGCCGTTTCTGCTTATTTCCATTGCTATTTTGCTGGTATATATTTTTATCTATCCCCACTTGAACCATTTTCGAAAATGTAAAGTCTGTACACCGTTTTTGACCGTACTGATGATCGATCTTGTCTATTTTGCTGTTTTGATGGTGTATGATTTTATTTTTCAGACCCATATCATCAAGCTTGATGAAATTCTTTTTTATCCTCTGATCGTCGATCTGCTTGTGGCGGTGATGCTGTGAGATATTTTTTTGTGATCTTGATCTTTTTGTTGATATGGGCGGGAATGATCGTCCGGCTGTATCATCTGAGTATCAAATCGAATTACTATTATGAGGAACTTGCAAAAGAGAATATTGAACGCAAGGAGTTCATTAAGCCGGTGCGTGGCGAGATTACGGATGTCAACGGTAACCTGCTGGCGATGAACCAGATCGGTTTTTCTATCTCGATCAAGCCGCACCTGAAAGCGGACAGCCCCCGTGTCAAAGAGATTGCAGATGCATTGCATGAAACATTTCCGGATCTGAATATCACTATGATGAAGAAGGTGTACAAAAAACAGAGTTCTCCCTACAATCACAAATTCATTAAAGTGGTAGATTTTATCCCTTATGCCGACATGATGGGTGCCTATGCGAAGCTGAGTCTTTTCCCTGAAATAAAAATAGATGCAGAGACAAAACGCTACTATCCGTATGGCCGCTATGCTGCACATATTGTAGGCTATACCGGCCGCTCTAACAAAAAAGAAAACGCTGCTGATCCTGTGGTCGATGTGGTTGGAAAAGTGGGCAAAAGCGGCCTTGAGCGTTACTATAACAAGGTGCTTGAAGGAGAACTCGGCTATATCATCAACAAAGTGACAGCGACCAATAAGGCGATTGAAGTTTTGAAAAAGGTACCGCCGAAAGACAACAAAAACCTTACCCTCAATATCGATATTGCCCTGCAGCAAATGATCTATGAAGAATTTGCAAAAATGAAAGAGACCGGTGTAGCGATCGTGATGCGTACAACCGGAGAGATCGTTGCCGCTGTCAGTTACCCTGCGTATGACCCGAATCTTTTTGTCGGGGGCATCAGTGTCAAAGACTGGAGAGCGCTACAGGAAGATCTGGCGCACCCCTTTACCAACAAGATCACCCATGGAACATACCCTCCCGGCTCTTCCATAAAAATGGGAATGGCACTGGCATTCGACAAGGCAAAACCGGGCATTTTGAGAAGTACGGAGTTTTGTAACGGTTCAATGACGATTGGAAACAGCAAACACAAATTCCGCTGCTGGAAGCATACCGGACACGGTACGGTAGATCTTCGTAAAGCGATCATGCAGTCGTGTGATGTCTACTTTTACAAAAAAAGTCTGAAAGTAGGCATCGATGCCATGGCTAAAAATCTGCGCTCTTTTGGACTGGGGGTCAAAACAGGTGTCGACCTGCCAAGAGAATTTAACGGTGTGATTCCGGACAAAGCATGGAAAATGCGCCGATTCAAACAGCCATGGTACAAGGGTGAGACGGTCATCTCTGCGATCGGACAGGGGTATGATTCTGTGACACCTCTGCAGGTAGCACGCTATACGGCACTGGTGGCAACGGGCAATCTTGTAACGCCAAGAGTGGCAAAATCGGTTGACGGGAATGCCACGAAGCCGATCATCAAGCCCATCGCTTTTAACCCATATTCTATTGGTGAGATCAGAAGGGGAATGTATGATGTGTGTAATACACTTGGAGGAACGGCATACCGTACGATGCACAAGCTGCCGATCATCGTAGCAGGGAAAACAGGAACATCACAGGTAACGTCTATTCCCCAGTCGACAGTCAGACGTCTGAAAGAATCTGAACTTGCCTATTTCCACCGCTCACATGCCTGGATCACGACGTACGCACCCTATAAAAATCCGCAATTTGTCGTTACCGTACTGGTGGAGCACGGTGGTCACGGGGGAAGTACTTCCGGACCTATTGCCGCCAAAATATATAAATGGCTTTATGCACATAACTATTTCAGCGACAAACCGCTACAGAAGATTGATACGGCAAAACAGCCGGATTTGTTTTAGATACCTCGATCATTGCACTGCCAAGATCCCGTATAAAGCGCGGGATGGCAGCGTGATAGATGATTGATTACATACTTTGCAATGTATGTTGTAAAAAGAGTCCGAGAATGATGACAAGGGCGATACCGGCAGATTTGGTATAAAGTTTGTTGGCGGTCAGAAAGACCAGAATGAGGGTAGCAACAAGCATTGTGGTAATGTCGAAGCTGTATTTGAGTGAATCCAGCGGCATGGGTTTTGTCAATGCGGCTGCACCGAGGACAACGGATGTGTTGGCCATATTGGAGCCGATGATATTTCCGATGGCCATATCGACTTTCCCTTTGACAGAAGCGGAAATACTGACGACCAGTTCAGGAAGGGATGTGCCAAGGGAGATCATGATGATACCGATGACCCACTCTGAAACACCAAAGCTTTTGGCAATATCTGAGGCACTTTCAACCGTAAAATGCGCACCGACGATGACAAGTACGAAACCAATGGCAAGCATTAAGAGTGTCAACGGCCATGAGAAAGGCTCTTTGGCAACATCTTCAAGCTCGTCTTCCGGAAGACTTTTGGCATCCTGTACGAGAAAAAGAAGGTATGCTCCCATCATGAGCATAAGCAGCATGGCATCAAAACGTGAAATGACACCATCCATGATCATCAGTATGAAAACAAAAACAGGCATGAGTGCCCAGGTGCTGTCTTTGGCAAAAAAATCACGGTCTGGTTTGATGTTCCGGGCAATGAGAAAGACTGAGGCAAGTACCAGTGTAATATTGAGAATATTACTACCAATAACGTTTGATATGGCAATTTCCGGCTTGTCTGCTGCACTGGCAGCAACACTCGCCGCCATTTCCGGCAGGGAAGTTCCCAGTGCGATAAGGGTGGCACCGATGATGAATTCTGGAATATCAAAACGCAGGGCGATTTTTTCACTTTGATGGATCAGCATCTCCGCACCCCAAATGAGTACACCCATGGCAATGACGAATATCAGAAAACTCATGCTTCATCCTCCTTTTCATTATTTCGTACAATAAGACTCTTAGGCAGTTTCCATGCTTCAATCAGTAGTTTTTCTTTGGCACGCATTTGGCCTTCATCGGTTTCATGGTCGAATCCGACAAGGTGGAGCAGCCCGTGAATAAAAAGCAGGGTAAGTTCTTCCTGCTTCGTATGCCCGAACTCTTGTGCCTTTTGTTCGACAAAGTCTTTTGAAATGACAATGGCACCAAGAGGGGTATGGGGCATGGTGTCGCCAAGGGGAAAGCTAAGGACATCTGTCGGGGCATCTTTGCCTCTGTGCCGGGAGTTGAGTGCCTGAATACCGGCATTGTCGGTGATGATCAGTTCTATCTGGCGCTGCGTCAGATCTTCAGCGATTTTGGCAAGAAGATCGGTATCTACGGGAAGGTCGGTTTCATTGATAAGGTCTATTAACATAGGTACTATTTTACCCAAATCTTGGTAAAATGACCCTACAGTGAATAATCAAAACAGCAGAGGAATATCAGCATGAACAAAAAAGCGGTCTGCATTATCTCAGGCGGTATGGACAGTGCCCTGAGTGCGAAAATAGCACAGAAGGAAGGCTATGACATTATTGCCGTACACTTTAACTACGGGCAGAGAACCGAAGCACGGGAACTTCAGGCATTTCGTCTGATTGCGGATGAACTGTGTGCAGCGGAGCGCTACGAGATCGATTTGCCTTTTTTCGGTCAGATCGGTGCATCGGCATTGACCGACCACAGCATCGAAGTGCCGACCGGCGGACTTGAACCGGGGGTACCGGTGACCTATGTCCCTTTTAGAAACGGTATTTTCCTCTCTATTGCCGCGTCTATTGCCGAAAAACATGGTGCTGCAGCGCTCTATATCGGTGTTGTGGAAGAAGACAGTTCAGGCTACCCGGACTGTCGGGAAAGCTATATTGAAGCGATGGAAAAAGCAATCAACCTCGGGACGAAGGATGAAACGCATATTGAGATAAAAATGCCGCTGGTACATATGAAAAAGAGTCAGATCGTTGCCAAAGCAATTGAATTGAAAGTACCGCTGGAGCATACCTGGAGCTGTTACCAGTCAGAAGATGAAGCATGCGGTGTCTGTGACAGCTGCCGTTTGCGCCTGCAAGGATTCAAAGAGGCCAAAGAAGTCGACCCCATTACCTACGCGGCACTCTAATCAGTAACGCTGGTAGGCGTTGGCAATATAACGGAATTCATACTTGTGGTTAGGGTACTTTGCTGTTCCTTCCGCAATGAACTGGTTTCGGGTAATCTGTCTGTCCCATAGACGGTACATCAGATTTTTGAACCACTCTTTTTCCGCCGGTGTTTCAAGCCTCATTCGGTTATAGTTCGGGTCTGTCTGTGTACTTTGTGCCACTTTGACCATCGTATCGTGGAATTTTTGCTCTTTGGCAGGGGTCGGTTTTTCATAGTAGCTGTTTGTATTTGGTGTCGGCATACCGGGTGTGGTGCTGCATCCTGTAAAAAGTGCTGCACTGCCAACCATAAGCAATGTATAGATCTGTCGTTTCATGACTGTTTCCTTTATGAATCTCTTTGCTGCAGTTATCGTTAAGTAAGTATATCAAAAAATAGTCACGAATATATAACAATATACCTGATCCGGGTCAAATTTATCAGATAAGAGAGGATTGACGGATCACATGTGATATAATCACCGGAAATTCCCTCATTATATGAAAACAAGGAGCGTAAATGCGTACAATGGCAACGGCCGAGGAAGCGAAGAGAGCCCATGCGCTGGTCAGTGGTTTACAGCACTATTTTGTTGAAAAACTCGATGGTGTCAGTCATGAACTCGGGAAAGACAAAGTCTGCGAAGCTGTCGAATGGCTCAGAGATGAAGGCAGACACGGCGGCGGCGTGCGTTATGAAACACGGGATGAAACAGTTTTTGACAGAGGTTCGGTCAATATTTCACAGGTACACTATGAGGATGACCCGATGAAAAAGCTCGGATCGGCTACAGCCATTTCAACCATTATTCACCCTGCCAACCCGCATGCCCCTTCGATGCATATGCATATTTCCTGGACACAGATGAAAGAGGGGAATGGCTACTGGCGCCTGATGGCCGATCTGAACCCTTCTTTGCAGAACGATGTTTTCAAACGCGATTTTGATATGGCACTTGAACGTGTAACTGATGCGCTCTATGAAGAGGGTACAGCACAGGCGGAGCAGTACTTTTTTATTCCGGTACTTGAACGTACGCGCGGGGTAAGCCATTTTTATCTCGAAGGATACAACAGCGGTGATTTTGAGGCAGATATACTGTTCGCACAACAGTTTGGTGAAGCAGTCATCGATGCCTATACCGGTATTATCCTGCAGGCATTGCAGTACTATCGTACGTTTACGGCAGAGGAAAAGGCACAGCAGATCGATTATCATACGCTCTATCTGTTTCAGGTCCTGACGCTGGACAGAGGTACCACATCGGGGTTACTGGTACATGACCAGAACGATGTGGGAATTATGGGGTCGCTTCCTTCCCATGTGAACCGCCCGCTGCTTTACAGCTGGCTGGAGAAGATGCCAAAGCCGCAGGACAGGCTGCTGCTTTCTCTTATCGATGCACTGCCCGAAGGCAAGATTGTAGCAGTAGATGAACGTGTCAAAAAGAGACTGGCCAATGCTGTAAGGGCACACTATAAAGCATTCCCCGAAGCGTTGACAATGCAGGCAAACAGCACCATAGTCCCACCTACTGTGGAGAATCACACAACAGCAGAATAAAAGGGCTACGAGATCAGCACAAAGCGGCCTGCATCTCTGTCTTTCTTTAGGTTGACATAGGAGGCGATATGTCCGTGCATAGCAATGTAGATGCCTTCACTTTCAAGAAAATGCAATGCTGTCCATGCTGATGCAAAGTTCGCTGACGCTTCGGCGGGATCGATACTGTAGGGTACCATGGCACCTGTGAGAACAATTTTCTTTTCTATTTCCGCTTCGGCAAGATAGGCGGCAGTGACATCCATTGTATCGGTACCGTGAACAATGAGTATCCTCTCTTCTTCTGCACGGTGGATGGTTGCCAGCAGTTCCAGCCGGTCATGGTTGGTCATCTCCAGAGAATCCTTTCCGATAATATTGACCACATGGCCGTTCCCCTGCCATATTTGGGTTAGCGATTCCAATGCTTTCCCCTCTTTTTCTACCTCCAGGGTGCCAGTAACAGGATTGTAAACTTTGTTGAATGTGCCGCCGGTATTGATGATGAGTATTGCTTCCATAGCTTTCATAATATACTTCTTCGTTCTTTTTTTTTCGAATGGTACTACATTTTACCTCAGTAATGATAAAATGACGCAATTTATTTCAGGGTACGTCATGTGCCCTTATTGGAGCAGAAGCATGATCATGAAAGGCAAAAAGGGTGTCGTACTTGGCATCGCAAACAAAAAATCGATCGCATACGGCATCGCCAAAGCGTGTCAGCAGCAGGGTGCCGAGATGGCGATCACTTTCCTTAACGAGCGCTTTGAGAAGAAGCTGGCGCCAGTTGCCGAAGAGCTTGGGTGTGAAGGACGTTTCTATCCGTGCGATGTAAGCAAACCCGAAGAGATCAAGGCACTTAAAGAGTCACTTGAAAAGGACTTTGGGCAGATCGATTTTATTGTCCACTCCATTGCATTTGCACCTAAAGAGGGACTCAGCGGACGCTTTATGGATATCTCAAAAGAGGCGTTCGATGTAGCGATGGATATCTCCGTTTATTCACTCATTGAAATCACAAGAGAACTTAAACCCATTCTCTCCGACAACGCTTCGGTGCTGACCCTCTCCTACTACGGCGGCGTGAAGTACATACCAAACTACAACCTGATGGGTGTTGCCAAAGCAGCACTCGAGATGACGGTTAAGTATCTGGCAGAAGATCTTGGACGTGACGGTGTGCGTGTCAACGCTATCAGTGCGGGACCTATCAAAACCCTTGCGGCAGCGGGTATTGGTGATTTCTCCTTCATGCTCAAGTGGAACGCGGCACACGCACCGCTAAAGAAAAATGTAACCATCGAAGAGGTGGGTAACTCCGGTATGTACCTGCTTTCTGATCTCTCTTCTGCAGTAACGGGTGAGATCCACTATGTTGACGGCGGATTTAACATTATGGGAATGCCGGCGGTTGAGTTTGATGAGGATGGGAAACCGCATATTGCATGGAACGGGGAGTCAAAATAAGTGCTTGGCACTTATTTTGAAGTGAAGAGTGAGTTGCAAGAATGCTTATTGGATTAAAGAGAAACTATGCCTAAACCCCCTCAGCACTCAGCACTAAACGCTAAACGCTCTCAGCACGACAGTACCGAATATCTTGAGAAAAAAAAATTTTTTGAAAAAGTCTTGACGATCTACGGACGCAATGCGGTGCTTGAAGCGCTGGAAGATCCTTCTGTAACCGTCCACAAACTCCATTTTTCCAACTCAAACAAACCTGCACCTGCCTTAAAGCAGATGGAAGCTATCGCCAAAAAGCGCGGCATTGAAATAGCCTATCATGACAAAGCGGTACTTTCACGCATCTCCAAAAATGCCAAACAGGATCAGGGGGTGGCGCTTGATATTGTGCTGGAGCATTTTGGGAATGAAGAGGATTTTCTCTCCAAAAATGAGAGTTACCGCATACTTGCCCTTGACGGGATCACCAATCCGCAAAATCTTGGGATGATCATCCGCTCCGCAGCGGCAGGGAACATCGATGCGATCATCCTGCCGACCAAGGGAGCCGCACAGATCAGTCCTCTGGTCATCAAGGCAAGCGTGGGCACCCTCTTTAAAATGCCCATTATCAAAACCTCCGACCTCTCAAAAACATTGCAACATTTCAAACAGAAGGGTGCCGATCTTTATACACTCTCTTCGCACGCAAAGAAAAACTACAAAGAGCAGTCCTACGGTAATAAAACGATCTTTGTACTGGGCAATGAGAGTGAAGGTGTCAGTAAAAAAGTAGAATCTCTCTGCAATGAGAGCATTGCCATTCCCATGAACAGAGGGGTCGAGTCGCTCAATGTGGCGGTGACCGCTTCGCTGTTGGCTTTTTTAGACTGATATTTATAGTTGATAGTTCTTTCTTTATCTTTCAAGTTTTGCATCTCATAGCATATTAGGTTATAATGAATCAAACTGTGTCCTTGTGGTATGGTACGATACCGCTTTTTCCGCTAAAGTAAAAAGGAGGCTTCGATGATGTCTCGTTTAGCCAAAATCATTTTGACTTTGCTGTCCATATCGATGGTTGCACTCTATGCATCCGATACAAGATGGATACCAGTGATGGTAGGGGATATTCTTATTTTTGTGCCGGGGCAGCTCAAAAGCAATACAATAACCACAACAAAGTCTGTATATCGTTCCGATGAAACGGTTTCGGTTGTTGTCGATGCCGCGCTTTCCGGTGATCAAGACTGGGCAGGCATCTATGCTTCCGGTGAAGGCAATGAAAGAACGAATGCTACTGCATGGAACTGGGTCAATGCCAATGGCACTGTGGTGATGTCCCAAGACCAAAAAGCGATGCCTCCGGGACAATATGAGGCAAGACTCTTTTTTCATAACTCGGAAGCGGAAGAAGCACATACTGCCTTTTCGGTCGTTGCAATGTTCGGTGCGATGGGGGATCATAATGTCTCTACCTATACAGAAAAAGAGGAGGGTATGAGTACTGTTTACTATCCTTCAGATATTTCGATGGCCAATAAAACACCTCTTGTATTTTTCTGTCCGGGCTGGAACTCTCATAATCCGGCAGACTACGAAACAGTGCTGCGGTTTATTGCAAGCCATGGCTATTCAGTTATATACAGCAAAGATTCCTACGGCAACCCCGATACGCTTATTGCCCGTTTTGAGAAAATGCTCGATGATAACAACGATGTCTATCCGTATATGGATACAACCCGTATCGGTGTGGTTGGACACTCTTCCGGTGGAGGAGATACATTTAAAATACTCGAGCACTTTTCCCAAAAAAGGTACGGTACAAACGGCAGATTTCTGATGGCACTCGATCCGTGGTTTGCTTTTGGAATGACCACTGCATCGATGCAAAATCTGCCCAGCAACACCAATGCACTTATCCAGCGGTATGACAATAATGACCGTACCGGAAACCATACCGATGCGCGTATTCCTCTAAGTGAGTATGCTCTGATGACCTCCATACCTGATGCACATAAAGACTATCAGGTCTTTACTCCTGCCACACACAGCTATCCGGACGGAAACCGGAGCGTCGATCAGATGCAGGGACTGCTGCGTCCGTTGGATGCACTGCTCTCCTATACTTTTGAAGGGGATCAGTCAGCGCACGACACTGCCCTTGAAAACGGCAGTGACCACCCGTATACCGACGGGGTAGAGACGGTACGTCCCAAATGGCGGTATGACTACCGGTGTGACTCACACGTCAACCGTTCCGAAGTGATGGATATTGACTACTGCAACCAGTATCTTGGCGGAAAGGTTTATCCGCCTGATACCGTTTTTGATGACAAAGAGGAAGCCAATGTCAGCAAGCCGGACTATCTTGCAAGCTATACCGATCCGGTATTTGGCAATATTGTCACCCGCATTACCGACAGAGCCAACCAGAATGCTAATGCACACAACTACCCCAAAACGCAGAGCTGGAATGCTGATATGACGCTGATCCGTCTAGGGTATCGACTTTATCATGCAGATGATTTTTCAGAAAGCAGTCTAACCAAAAATCAGCACCTAAGAGGTTCTTTGACCGAAATGAAGTGGTCCGGATACGACCCGGATGTTTTTTACGGTATCGATGTGCGCTCAGACAGGTTTGTTTTTATGAAAGCGACGATTGACAAAGCTAACAATACTATTGCTTATGAAGAGATGCCTAATGCAACCTTTATGAAGAGCGAGTATGATGAACTGAAGCTTGGAAAGTATGAGGGGAACCTGGACTATCAGGACAACTATGTGGTTTTTGCAGGAAGGAAAAAAGATACCAACCGGGTGACGCTGATTGTCTATCATTTGCAAAACAATTATGGAACAACCTATAATCAAATTGAGGCACAAAAGACTTTTAGCAATATGAAGTGGTATGTAGAAGATGCTGACGGCAATTTTACCACAAGCTCTGCCGAGTCCAATCAGATGTTCGACTGGGCATCTATCTCTACACTGCACAATTATGTGATCGTCAACTACCGAAGTAAAAAAGGAAATGCGGAGCAGGAGTACAGCATTGAGCAGTATCGAAGAGACTTGACACATATCAGAAGGCTTGCAGAGCATGGAAATCATGGTGATCTTGGACTCTCACGAGAAGGGAAAGAAGTTTATGTGCAGTTTGGGTTCGGTACGATCAACGGTGAAGACAACAGAGGTATCTGGCTTTACCCTCTCGATGGCAGTGACCGTGTAAGGCTTCTCCCGGACAAATACAACGGCGGACATATCAGCTGCAGAAACTATAAGCGGCCGGGATGGTGCTATGCCAATACCCGTTATTTATGGCACGGATCGGGTGTCAGGGAGGCTTTCGCACTAAAACTTGACGACAGCGGTACCGTAGAGCGTTTCGCACAGACACATAACAGTACTGAAAACTCCGACTATGTACAGGTTAACGTAAGTCCGGACGGTACACAGATCCTTTTTGGCAGTGACTGGGGAGATGAGAATGGTACTATCGATACCTATCATGTGGGTGTGCCTGCACCGTAGAAAATGCAGCAAACGGGTACTGTGTTTACTTGCTGCAGAGAGAAGAAGAAAAAAGTTTTTCAAAGGCTTTGGCGGTCAGGGGATGGGAGCAGAAATAGCCCTGATACTGCTCACATTTCATCTGTTTGAGATACTGAAGCTGTTGTTCATTTTCAACCCCTTCCGCCACAACGGCAAGATGCAGCTCTTTGGCAATGCTGATGATCATTTTGACGAATGACTGGTTTTTCTCTGTTGTCAGATCATCGATAAAGCTCTTGTCGATCTTGAGTGTATCGAAGGGGATCTGTTTGAGGTAGGAGAGTGATGAATAGCCTGTACCGAAATCATCAAGAGAAAGGGTAATGCCCATCGCCTTGATCTGTTCGAGGATCACCAGTTTCTCTTCGAAATGTTCCATCAGGACAGATTCGGTCAGTTCAATATCCAGTTTGGAGGGGTCAATTTTGCTGACGGCATTTTTCAGGTAAGGCAGGAAGTTGTCATCGTTAAGCTGCATACCGGAGAGGTTGATGGAGAGTTTCAGGTCTGCCAGCGGTGTCTCCTGCCATGCCTGAAGCTGCCGTACCGCCTCATCGATGATCCATCTGCCAAGGGGGATGATGAGCCCGCTCTCTTCGGCAACAGGGATCAACGCATCGGGGTACACCATCCCGTCATTGGGGTCATCGAGCCGGATCAGTCCTTCACAGCCTACAATACGGTTGGTATCTATGTCAATCTTAGGTTGGTAGTGGAGACTGAAATTTCCTTCATCCAGAGCATGGCGTATGGTACGCTGCATGTGAATTTTTTGCTGTATGATCTTATTGAGGTGTTCGGTAAAAAAATAGAAATTGTTTTTACCCAGTTCTTTGGCTTTGTACATGGCAATATCGGCATTTTTCAGCAGTGTCGAAACATCTTCGCCGTCTTTGGGGTAGATGGTGACACCGATACTGCAGGTAATATGGTATTTGGTCTCATCAAGCACAATAGGCTTGTTCATTTCCGACTGGATACGCTGGATCACTTCAAGGATATGTTCATTGTTTCTGATCTCCGGGAGAATAACGACAAACTCGTCTCCTCCGAGCCTTGATACAATGTCGTTATTCCGTATAGCATGCAGTAGACGTTGTGATACCTCTACGAGTATTTTGTCTCCAAATTCATGCCCATGAATATCGTTGAATGTTTTAAAATTGTCAAGATCGAGAAAAAGCAGTGCAAATTGGGTATGCGAACGGCTGTGGGAGCTGATAAGCCAATTGATCTTTTCTGTCATACTCAGGCGGTTGTAAAGACCGCTCAAGGGGTCAGTGGTAGAGAGGGTGTAAAGCTCCTGCTGCTCTTTTCTTAGCCGTTCAAATGTCAATTTCAATGAATAGCGTATGCTTTCAAGTTCTGAAATAAGAAACTGCCCGGGGGCTTTGACGGAGTAGTAGGCATACTGTCTGAGCTTTTCAAGGGGATGGATGAGGATAAAACGAACGATCAGCCAGGTAAAGAGGGAAAAGAAGAGAATGTATCCGACAGCATAGAGGAGAAATTTTCTGCCTTTTTCATCGATGAGGTGATCTATGTAGGCAGTGTCGAGATAGACATAGCCGGTAAGATAATAGGGTGTAAGTCCGTCAAACTGCTTTATCTTGAAGGTAAAGCACTTCTCATGATAAATATCTGCCTCTTCTATGGCTCTGATGGGCAAACATGCCGTTTTTGGAATTTGCAGTTTACGGGCTCTTTCTGTACTGTAAAGAATCTGTTTGTCCCGTGATACAATGATGAGATCTTTGATCAGCGGATTGGTATTGATCTTGTTATCCAGAAAGGAAGCGATGTTACCTACGCTTTTGGGCAGAAAGTTTTTGTCGAGAAAATGTTTCAGGTTAAAGACATTGACTTTGATGTTCTCTTCAAGCAGATTGAGTGTTGTATCTCTGGCATCTTTGTAGAAACTGTAAAAGATGGCGGCTTCGCTGGCAAAAAGGAATATCAGCATACCGATGACAAACTGTTTGATGGTAATGTGTCTCATGGGATAATATACTCCCGGCTGTAGCCTATGGACTCAATGCGATGCAACAGTTTCTCAGAGGGGTGGTTGATCCACTTGATACCTGAAAAGGCATCGAGATAATCAGTATAGGAGAGGTTGCTAAGATACCCTTTGACCAGTGCATAGGAGCCTTTTGTATCCGATTCGATTTCCATGATAGAGCGGTCGATGACCTTTTTGAGTGCGTGAAGGCGCTGCTTTTGGGTTTGCAGCAGCGATTTGTGGGTGCAGAGTGCATCGATAACAACGAGTTCCTGTGTCGAACGCGTTGAACAAAGAACTTTGAATCCTGCTTTTTTCAATGTACTGTCATAGGGTGAATAGGTAACGATGAGTATGGTTTGGGATGGATCCGGATGCAGATTCTGTATCTGTGCCTGGTCTTTGTTGATAAAGGTAAAGCGGTCAGTATCGAGGTGGTGAACACGGATGAAATCCTGCAGCAGGTCGGCATTGATGGAGTCGATCTCCAAATACGCGTAAATATGCTTTGCCTGTTTGATCGCCTCGATGGGTTTGTTGGAAAGGATCATATCCCCACCATCTGATCTGTCAAGAAGAATGAAGGGTACCGTGTCTGCCACTGACTTTTGAATGGTATGGCACTCATGCTGGGTGGTTGATACAATATCGGCATTGCCCATCATGTAGATATCTGCAGCTTCTGCCAGAGAGACATTGACGATCAGCTGTATATTGAGTGGTTTGAGGTAACCTTTCTCTTTCGCATAGTAAAGCGGCGCATACCCTATCCATGCGTTAGTGGAGATTGTTAACGGTGCAGTATGGGAGTGATGTGTTTTATTTTCTGAACAACCGGTAAAAAATGCTACAAGAAGTAGAAACGGCAAAATGTATTTTTTCACGAAAACCCTCTTTTCTATAACCCCTATTTTAGCAAAACTATAATGAAAAGCAATTAAGAGGTTTATTGGGACAAATAGTTGTGTGATAATCAGAGTATTTTATAATGGGCACCCTCACGTGTCAGGGTACTTTGATAGAGGTGTATCTGAGGCAACACGGTACCAAGAACTTTTCCCCTGTATAGTTTCATCTTCTCTTTGTAGGCTCTGTAGTCATGGATCTGCCTGATACGGCAGAGGGTGATATGCGGCTTGAAACGGTAAAGGTTAAAGCCCGCTGTTTTGAACGCTCTGGCTTTGTTATAGAGCAGTTTTGACTCCGCCTTTGCAAAAAAGACCCGCGGCGGTCTGCCAAAATAGCCAAGCTCTGCAACAGGTACTTCTGTCTCCAACGGTGTGATGGTGCTAAGTTGCGATTTGATCGCTTCTGCATCCTCACACTCCCCCAGAAAGACCCACGTCAGATGCAGATTCTCCTCTTCTACCCATTTGCCCTCTATGATGCCTTTGAAGTCCTGTTTGATGGATTGGTAGTCGTCAAGGATGACAGGGGATGCGATGAAGAGACGCATGGTAGAGCCTTTTACTGATTTTATCTTCTTATGTCTATTTATCATACAATATATTGACTTTTTTTGAGACTATTACGATAGAATATATAAAAATTACTGGACAAAACACGTGAAAATCATCCATTTTTCCGATACCCATCTCGGTTTCAGCGATCTCGATGTCACCAACGAGGAGGGGATCAATCAGCGTGAGGCTGACTTTTACAAAGCCTTTACCGATGTTATCGACGCGATCATTGAAACGAAGCCCGATTACGTCATCCATACGGGCGATCTCTTTCACCGTGCCAGTCCGAGCAACCGTGCTATCACCTTCGCCCTGACGCAGCTCAAGCGCCTGGAATCGGCGGCGATCCCCCTTGTCATCATTGCCGGGAACCACTCCACTCCGCGTACTTCCTCCTCTTCGCCCATTCTGGGAGCCCTTCAGACGCTCGACAATGTTCATGCGGTTTTCGAGCAGCACTATGAGCCGATTGTCTTCGATGATATTGTCTTTTACGCTTTGCCCCATATCAACGATGAACGCATTATCCCTGATGAATTGAACAGAATAGAAGCAAATATAGACCCAAAAAAGAAAAATATCCTAATGATGCACTGCTCGGTCGGGGCGCACTATCTGATGCATGAGTTCGGTGAATGGGTCTACCCCAAAGAGCGCGAAGACCTATTTGAGAAGATGGACTATGTGGCTTTGGGACACTGGCACGGTTTCGGTGCCGTGGGCAAACACCTCAACGTCTACTACGCCGGCTCCACGGAGCGCACCAGCAGCGCGGACAAACGAGATGACAAGGGGTATGTGCTTTTGGAGCTGGGCGATGCTGTTACTGTAACGCATCATACTATTCCTTTGCGTAAGTCACTCAGTTTTAGTATCGACGCAGAAAAGTATGAAGAAGAACTTGCTGCACTTGATCTTTCCGAGATACAAAATGCCTTGGTAGAGGTCAGACTTTACAACTTAACTGCATCGAGTTCCATAGACATCACCAACAAAGCCATCAACGTACTCTTTGAAGAAGCACTTCATGTCAAGGTCAAGCGGGAGTTTAAAGCAGTTGAAGGTGAGCAGATAGAAGGGAACATAGAGTCCATTTCTCTGGAGGCGTACTTCATCTCACACATCAAGGAGTCTGTTACCGACGAGACAGAGCAGAAGCGCCTGAGTGAGAAAGCCAAAGCACTCTTTGCACACTATGAGGAGGGTGATGATGATACTCACTAGCCTGCATATGCAAAACTACAAAAAGTACCAGGACTATACCCTTGAATTTGCAGAAGGGCTAACGGGTATCATAGGTCGTAACGGTTCTGGTAAATCGACAATCTTCGATGCTATTACCTTTGCGCTTTATGGCGATGTACGTGGAGAGAAAGAGACCATCCGTAATGCCAAAGCAGGAGAGAAAGAGCCGGTGATCGTCACGCTGGTATTTGAGATAGAGGGTAAGGAGTACAAGGTCGTACGAGAGATGCGAGGCAAGAGTCTCACTGCCAAAGCCCATCTCTACGATGGCGACGACAGACTCATCGCCGAGTCGGCCAAAGGGGTCACATCAGAAGTCATTAAGCTTATCGGTATGAACAAAGAAGCGTTCATGCACACTGTTTTTGCCTCACAAAAGGAGTTAACAGCCCTGAGTGGACTCAAAAATGAAGAGAGAAAGAAGATCATCCGTAAGCTGCTCGGCTTGGAGAAGATAGACAAGATAGAAACTGACATCAAGATGAAGCTGAGGGTCTTGAAAAACGAGATAGAAGCGGTCAGTGGGGTGCTGCTCTCTGAAGAGGATGTTAAACAGTTTGAAGAAGAGAAAGTGCGTCAAACTAAAGTGCTCGAAAGCCTTCAAAAAGAGGTAGCTGAGATAGAGAAAAAGTTTAAAGCCAAGAGCAGTGAACTTGAAGCACAGGACAAGGTACTCAAAACACTTCAAAAGCTAAAAGATGAATTTATCAAATTGGGCTCCGACCTTGCATTGCTCAAAAAAGGACTGGAAAACCAAAAAGCCAATCTGCTCAAAGGACAAAGCAGGCTGAAAGAGTTACAGCTTAAAGCGACGCAGTACGAGAAGGAAAAGCCACTTATCGCCGAGTATAAGGCGCTTGAAGTCACCATTGGCAACCTGCAGAAACAAAAAGAGATGTTCTTGAAAAAAGAAGGCTTGGAGAGAGAACAGGCAGCACTTCGTACACAGTACAAACAAGATGAAAAAGAGATACTTACCCTCAAGAAAAAACTCGAAGCCAAGCCCAAGCTCCTGGAAGAGCTGACCAAACAAAATGAACTGCTGCAAGCCTCTTTAAATAGACTTACCAAGATAGAGTCAGAGGAGACAAGACTCAAACAGGAGATAGCCAAATACAACGGGCAGATAGAGCATACCAACAAGCAGGTAGCCAAGATAGAATCCATAGGAAAAGGCTCCAACTGTCCTACCTGTACGCGTCCGCTGCTCGATGAATACGACAATGTCATTGCATCGCTCAAAAGTACGATAGAGAAGCTGCACAAAGAGGAGATAGCCAAGAGAGAGGCTGAGCTCAAAACAGTTGTAGAGGCTAAAGGCAAAGAGCAAAAGATTAAAAGCAAGATAGAACAGCTTTTGCAAAAGCTCAGTGGTGACTTGCGCGTACTTGAGGCGGATGAAAGAACACTGGCTACAAAAGAGGAAGAGTTCAAAAAGATTACTGAAAGAGGTTTGAGCAACAAGCAGGCACTTGAAGCGTTGAAAGATGTGAAGTATGATGAGAAGGCACACAGTGAGGCACTGGAGAAAAAGCAGAAGCTGGAGCCAAAGTACAAAGAATTACTGGGACTTGAAACACTCATTGCACAGATACCGGCACTTGAAAGTGAATTAAAAGGCATAGAGGCAAGCATTGTCGAGAGCCAAGAGAGTATCAAAAAACAAGAGAAATCCATAGCAGAGCACAGCTATGATGCGAAAGAGCATCAGCGTCAAGAGAAACTGTACGATGAAGTACTCAAAGCCAAAAGTGCCATACAGTCGGAACTCTCAGACAAAAGGGTGCAGACGCAAAAGATTATGGGTGAGATAAACACACTCAAAAGTAAGCTCAGTAGAAACGAAGCGCAGAAAAAACAGCTTCAAACCAAGCTCGATGACAAAAACGACTACGACAAACTCAAAGCTTTCATGGGTGAGTTCAAAAACAAGATCAACTCCCAGATCTCCCCACGCATCAGCCAGCTTGCCTCAGAGATGTACGCCACCATTACCCGAGGTAAGTACCAGCTTATAGAGGTCAGTGACGAGTTCGACTTCTTCATCTACGACGACGGGGTACGCTACCCCATAGAGCGTTTTTCTGGTGGTGAAATAGACCTCGCCAATCTTGTCCTGCGCATTGCCATTTCCAAGACGCTGAGTGAACTCAGCGGCAGCGGCGGGGTTGGTTTTCTGGCGTTCGATGAGGTGTTTGGTTCACAGGATGAAGAGCGCCGCTACGAGATCATGGAGGCGTTTCATACCATCAAAGAGCAGTATCGGCAGATATTCCTTATTTCGCATGAGAGTGAGATTAAGGAGATGTTTGAGAGGGTGGTGGAACTTTAAATTGAAAAAGAGGAGAAGAAAATGGAACTAAAAGAAATAACAGATTGGCTGACTTTAAATAGAGAGTGGCTTTTTAGTGGTATAGGTATTGTAGTTATTGGACTAATTTGGAAGCTGATTACTTATTTTAGAAAAAATAATATTAATCAATCTATCCCAAATGGCATTAGTAATGATAGTGATGTTAGCGTAAATAATGAAAATAATATAAGTATAAACATAGGTGCGCCTAATAATGATAGTGATGATAAGGATACAATAGAAAGTGCAAAGTATTCCAATATAGAAGATCTGAAAAACAATGTTTATATATTATTTATAGATGATGATACAAAATTTAAAGTCGTAAATATATTGAAAAATGCTGGATATAAAAATGTAAAAATAATTAAGGATGTTAGATCTATAGATATGGAGGATGTTATAAAAGCGGATATATTTTTCATTGATATTCAGGGAGTTGGAAAAAGAATGGATTTTCGAGATGAAGGGTTGGGGTTAGCAAAAGCACTTATGGAGAAATATGGCAAAAAGAAAAAATATATAATATATTCTGCGGAGACACATGGTGATAGGTTTAATGAGGTTTTGAGAAAAGCTGATGATTTCTTGCCAAAAGATGCAGATCCATATCAGTTTGAATCCATAATTGAGAAATTTTTTTATGACGAAGGGCGAAATGCATGATTGAATTTGAGAAGAAATATAATTTTGCAATATATGATTTAAACCATAGAATTATAAAGAAGTCTAAATATTATGATGAAGAATTGGTCAGATCAAACAATTTCTATGATAATAATGCCAAAATTATTAATTTACATGGCAAGGTGATAAGATTTAAAAAATGCAACTTAGATGATGGCTACTTTATAATACTTTATACAACTTCTAAGGACATGATTAAAAGTAAGAAGAGATTTTCTTTTGTATTAGATACTGTAAAATATTTTGCAAATAATTTTTTAATAGAAAGAAAAGAAATTGAAGCACCTCTAAAAAAACAGTATGGTATTTTGGTGCATAATATGAAATCACTTAATGCGCACATACAACAAGAAGTTTATAATGTTATTCCACAGGAGAAATTGGTTAACTCACTTGAAAATAAAATAGAAGTCATTGAAAATCTTATCAAATCGAGAACTAAGGATAGTGCAAAGGCAATTTTAAAAATACTTCATAGTTCGACTGGATTGAAAATGGAATTTTCTGTATATTCTAAACTATTTCACTCCAATCCAACATTAAGTAAAAATATTCATAGCATACATAAGGTTTTACTAAATATACTTTACGGATTTTTTCCAGATTTTACAGATAGGCATATAAAAGTAAATGTTTCACAGTCTTATGCAAAAGGGTATTTTGATTATGAATCAGTACATGTGGCATTTTATTATGTGCTAGAAAATGCTGTAAAATATGTAAAAAATGATTCAGAAATAAATATATATTTTGAGAATAATGAATCAGAATTATATATTTATTTTGAAATGATAAGCTTAAAAATATTAGAAGATGAAAAAGACAAAATATTTGATGAAGGATATTCAGGTTCCTATGCAAAAGAAAAAAAATTATCAGGAACAGGCCTTGGAATGTCTCGTGCTAAGAAAATCTTAGAATTGAATGAAGGAACTATATCAATTAAAACCTCATCAGATGATATTTATAGTGAAGACTATCAGAAAAATACTATTAAAATTACTTTACCTATGGCAAATAAAGGGTCAACCACTTTGTGAACTAAACTGTAAAATGGCTTATAAATTTCTCGCTATCCCCAACTGCATCTTCATCCTCTCTACCGCTTCTGTCAAAAAGTAGACTAGGGGGATGATGTTGCCATCTGTCTGTGCCTTTTCAAGGGTGGAGTAGTAGAGGGCTTTGTTGTACCCGTCTATCATGGGCGGCAAGATACCGAGTGTTAAAAACTGGTGTGCCATGATAAGTCTGCCAACTCTGCCGTTGCCGTCGCCAAAAGGGTGGATGAGCTCAAAATGCTCGTGGGCATGGGCAATGTCGTAAATGCTTTTGACTTTGGCATATTTGCCTACCCAGTACTCCACCTCTTCGGGAATGTCCTCGGGTCTCGTCAGCGTGATCTTGGTATCAGGGATGATGCGCATTTTTGTAGAGTACCTCCCCGCATCGTCACGGATACCTGCCATCAGACCAAAATGCCATTTTTTGATCAGATCACTGTTTATAGAGCTGATCCTTCCCTCCCTGGTATCTACAAGTATCTGTTTTGTTAAAAAAGCAAGGTTGCTCATCTCCAAGAATTTGCGTTTGTCGATATCCTTTTCGATGTAGTTGCCTTCTACGGCTTTGTAAAATGTCTTTTCACTTACATCTGCTACTTCTACTTCAAGTGACCCAAAGGCATTTTTCATGCTCACCTCAGTAACGATATCGACGTTGTCCAAATAGGCAGTGTGGTCTTCTTTTTCAAGTTTGCGTACTTTTGCATCTATATCTGTTTTCTTTAAAGCTGGAATAACGCAGTGTGTTGCGTAAAGCAGATCAATACGCAACCGATTCTCCTTGCTGATCTCAACTTTTCCGTCACGCCAGTTTGGTATGGACATACGGTGTACCTGCAGAGCCTCTGCAAGTTTGGTTGAAAATTTGTAGTGTTCAAGCAGTGCTTCAATCTTCTCTTTATAGATAACACTATTCATAGTAAAATCCTTATTTTGCACTTATATTATTCATATTGTATCATAAATGCATAACGATTATGCATATTTGCTACTTCGTTATTCATATTTTACGCTTTTAGAGATAGATTTATTTATATATACAAGTCTATTTGGGATATAAATGGCGTAGCAAAGCATGAAAAATTATGCTACCATTCCACTTCCAAAACAGAGGATAACACAAATGCCAATTTTCGCACTACAATCACTCGCCGGAGGTTTCCTGGATGAAGACCTCAAACACTTCAATAAAGAGTTCGATGACTGGTGTGTGCAGTTTGAGAGTATGGAAGATGCGCAACTGGTGCTTGACACCCTTGAGAAAAAGGACACCATCAAGATCGTCGAGATCACGCCATTGAGTTATCCCAAATACTTCTTTCCGAAACTGCAGGGCATCATCCACGCCACACGGGAATACAACGGAAAAATTGTCTGCGTTGTCGAACCCCAAATGGGTATGAGCTTTCGCATTGCTATATGTGATATGGTAACCAAGAACGTAAGGCTCCTCAAAACACGTTACAAGAGTGCCGCAAGTGTTGAAGGGGCGTTTGCCAATCTCTCTTTTGATTTGTGATCAGGGCTGTACATCATATGCATAGATTTGACATTTATATAAAAAGTAGCTAATATAGTATAAAATAAAGTACCTAAAAGGATATACTATATGACACAGATTTTAGCGAACTATACTGCCAGTATCTCCGAACTCAAAAAGAGTCCCTCAACCATCATAGAAGAGGCAGGCAATGAAGCCGTTGCCATACTCAACCATAACAAACCCAGTGCCTACCTTGTACCAAGCAGTCTATATGAAAAGATGATGGAGATCATCGATGACTACTATTTGGCTCAATTGGTTAGAGAGAGACAGAATGATGGAGAAGAGCCCATTAAGGTAGAGTTGGATGAGCTACTCTCTTGAGTTCAAACCAAAAGCGTTAAAAGAGTGGAAAAAGCTTGACCACAGCATTAAATTGCAGTTTCACAAGAAGCTCAAAGAGAGATTGGAAAATCCGCATATACGGCACTCAAAATTGAGTGGTTTTAAAAATGTCTACAAGATCAAGCTTAGAAGTTCAGGATTTCGACTGGTCTATGAAGTGATAGATGAAAAGATAGTGGTTATGGTACTATCTGTAGGCAAGAGAGAAGATGGTGCTGTCTATAGCGACCTTGAGAAGCGAAGAGGAAAATAAGATGTTACACATCTCCAACACCGTTACCCTTGATGAAAACGAAATAGAGCTATCTGCCATACGTGCGCAGGGCTCCGGAGGGCAGAAGGTCAACAAAGTGGCAGCAGCGGTGCATCTGCGCTTTGACATTGCCGCATCTTCATTGCCTGAGCATTACAAAGAGAAGCTTCTTTTGCTCAAAGACAAGCGTATCACCAAAGAGGGCATTGTTGTCATCAAGTCGCAGCAGCACCGAAGTCAGGAACTCAACAGAGCAGAGGCGCTGGAGCGGCTGGTAGCGCTTATAAAGAGTGTCAATGTTACGCATAAAAAACGCATCCCCACCAAACCAAGCAAAGGGGCTGTCAAACGCCGTTTGGCATCGAAAAAGAAGCATGCCAACAAAAAAAAGATGCGGGGCAAGGTGAGAGAAGAGTGATTATATTTGAAAATATGAAAGAAATGTATGGCACGTATTGACCAGAAAGCGTTTTACGCCCAAAACTATGAGACTTACGGTGTCTCAGCCGAAGGTGCGGCATGGGACAGTGCCCATACGCAGCAGCGGCGTTTTGCTGCCATTCTCTCCTGCCTTGGAGAGATAGGACAGGATACACTGGTCGATGCAGGGTGTGGGTTTGGTGACTTTTATCTTTATCTCAAAACACAAAACCGATTGCCAAAACAGTATATAGGACTTGACCTGTGCGCACATATGGGTAGAGAAGCCAAAGCACGTACCGGCTGCAAGATTATGCAAAAAGACATTCTCTCCCAAAGCATCCCCCATGCAGACTGGTATGTTGCAAGCGGCTCGATGAATCTGCTGACACGCATGGAGACGCAGATCTTCATTCAGCGCTGTTTTCAGCAGAGCGGTAAAGGATTTGTCTTTAATCTGCTGTATGGCAGAGAGAGGGAAGGGGCGTTTTCCTACTGGAAGCCGCATGAGATCATGACCCTGTGTAAACCGTTAGACGGTGAAATAAGCATCAAAGAGGGGTATCTGGAAGGGGACTTTACTGTATCGCTTCTGCATAGGTAAAATAGGTATAATATCTCCCATGAAAAGACTTTTTATCCTATTTTTACTTCTGTTCCTTCTTTACCCGTTGGCAATTGATGCCGGTTTTTTCAGTCCTGATGCAAAGGTTGTCAAACGGCAGCTGCCAAAAATGGACATTGATTATGAGAAAAGCAGTGCACTTAGTCTGCTGAATGATATACGCGAAGCGATGGGGATGAATGCACTTTATCATAACGATGTGCTTGCCAGGGCAGCAGAGGCGCATGCGCGCTATCTGGTACGAAACAGGGTTACTTCGCACAGTGAGATTCCGGGTTTCCCGGGATTTACCGGGAAAACCCCGGCAGAGCGTGCGTTGCATGCGGGGTATCTTTCTACCCAGGTACTTGAAAATCTTTCGACAAAAAATATCGATGCACAAACTTCCATAGACGGACTCTTTTCTGCCATTTACCACCGTTTCGGTTTTTTGAATGTGGGCATAGACGAAATTGGTGTCGGGGTAGCTCAGGATAATAAGGATAGAGAAAATACGGCATTTGTCTACCTGATGGGGAACAGTGAGCTCAATGCACTCTGCTCGGCACCGCCCTTTCGAGGGTATGGTCAGTATGTGTACGGTGTCTGTAAAAACAAGGATCACAGGATTGCGTTCAAGCGTTTCACTGAAGCACAAAATTATGTTAAAGAACACAATCCAAAAGTAGTATTTTACCCTTATGACGGACAGAAAGATGTGCCGCCGGCATTCTATTCCGAGATTCCTGACCCGTTGCCCGATTACGATGTTTCAGGGTTTCCTGTCAGTGTACTCTTCAATGATTTTTATTTTAAAAAGGTAACCATAGAGTCATTCAGGCTTTACAATGCCAAGAGCGGCAAAGCAGTCAATCTGACACGGCTTCTAAGTAAAGAGAGTGATCCGAATGCACGCTTCAATCATTTCGAGTTTGCACTCTTCCCTCTCAAGCGGCTGGAGTACGATACCACCTACCGTGCAGTACTGGTCTACCTGGAAAAGGGCAAACGCATAGAACATCAGTGGCAGTTTCATAC
>JALUXB010000026.1 GCA_027019175.1 Sulfurovum sp.
CATTAGGTGACCATCGATGAATGGACCTTTTTTTAACGATCTTGCCATATCTTAGCCCCTTACTTTTTTCTCTTGCTGATGATGAGCTTGTCGCTCGCCTTCTTCTTACGAGTCTTATAACCCTTCGTTGGCATACCCCAAGGAGATACCGGGTGACGACCTGAGTTGGTTTTACCTTCACCACCACCGTGTGGGTGATCGATCGGGTTCATCGCCGAACCACGTGTCTGAGGTCTGATACCGAGGTGTCTGCTTCTACCGGCTTTACCGATAACGATGTTTGCAAAGTCTTCGTTACCGACTGTACCGATGGTTGCAAGACACTCACCGAGTACATATCTCATCTCACCGGATGGGAGTCTGAGAGAAACGTACTTACCGTCTCTACCCATAATCTGTGCATAACCGCCTGCTGAACGTGCGATCTGACCGCCGTGACCCGGGCTGAGCTCGATGTTGTGTACCAATGTACCCACAGGAATGTTCTTCAGCTTCATTGCGTTACCGGTCTTGATGTCAAGTCCAGCTTCTGCTGCCATAATCTTGTCACCGACATTGAGACCCTTTGGCTGAAGGATGTATCTTCTGTCACCGTCTGTATATTTGACAAGACAGATTCTACAGTTTCTGTACGGGTCGTACTCAACTGTTGCAACAGTACCCTCTACACCAAACTTGTTTCTTTTGAAGTCGATGATTCTGTAGAGTTTCTTCGCACCCGCTTCTTTATGGCGTGATGTGATTCTACCATTGCTGTTTCTACCCGCTTTTCTCGGGATGTTCACGAGCAGTGATCTTACGCCAGCCTTAGCGGTAATGTCACTGCTGTCAAGGTTTGTCATGTACCTTCTGGAAGGTGTATATGGTTTATATGATTTAATTGCCATTTCTTATCCTTATACCGCTAAGCTTTCGATCTTCGCATCTTCAGGGAGTTTGACATAGAACTTCTTTGTGTCCGGTCTTTTTCCTTCGATACCTTTGAATCTTTTCACTTTTCCGTTGACTCTCATAGAGTTTACTTTAAGTGGCGTGATCCCGAAGAACTCTTTGAAGACTTCTTTAAGACCGTTTTTAGTCATTCTTGGAGTTGTTTGAACTACGATGACACCGTCTTCCTGAAGAGCCAGGCTCTTCTCTGTATACATAATTGATTTAATATCTGTAATATCTGCCATCTTAAGCCTCTTGTGTCAATTTGTCAAATACAGCTTTTTCAATCACAACAGAGTGATATGCCGCTGCAAGATATGCGTTAAGCTCATTTGCTTCAACCAGGTATGCATTCTGAAGGTTTCTGAATGCCAGGAATGTTTTGTCATCGATCAACTCTTTAACAACCAGTACATCTCTCTGGTTCAGACCATTTACAAATGCCAGTGCATCTTTGGTTTTTCCTGATTCAATGACAACACTGTCAACAACGAAAAGTGCATCGTTTGCCGCTTTCTCTGCCAATGCATGGTAAAGCGCCAGTTTTTTCTGCTTTTTGTTGACTTTCTGGTCATAGTTTCTCTCTGTACTTGGGCCAAATACAACACCACCGCCTCTGAAGTGAGGTGCTCTGATTGAACCCTGTCTCGCACGTCCGCCGCCTTTTTGCGCAAACGGCTTTCTACCACCACCGCTTACTGCAGATCTATTCTTTGTCTGCGCAGTGTTCGCTCTGAGTCCAGATGCATACGCTTTACAGTATAGGTAAAGGTTGTGCGGGTGAACTTCAAGAAACTTCTGTGGAAGGTCTGTTGTTTTAATAGTTGTTACATTACTCATTTAACGATCCTTACCAATCCTCTGGCACCATTGTGACCAGGAATTGAACCTTTTAATACTAGGATGCCGTTCTCAGCATCGAATGAAATTACTTCATTTTTTACTGTTACTTTGGTGTTACCATACTGTCCAGGCATTTTTTTACCCTTCTGTACACGTCCTGGCCACTCGGCGTTACCGATAGAACCGATACGTCTTCCGAATCTGTGTCCGTGTGAACCTGGTCCACCGCCGAATCCATGTCGTTTCATACCACCCTGGAAACCTCTACCTTTGGTGTTCAAAGATGTTTTGACAACCGCTGCTTCCGCGAGTGGTGCCGGGTTCAGGTCACCTGCTTCAGTACCCTCAGCCACTTCGATAGTCATAAACTTGTTGAACTCTTTAGAGATACCAAACTTGTTCTGCTGACCCTCGATTGCTTTGTTAATCTTTTTGGCGCTGTTATACGCAACCAGTGCTTTCCCGTCTTCACGTACTTCGCACACCTTTGCATCAACGACTTTCAGAAGTGTAACAGGAACACTTGGTACGTCGATGGTTCTGCTCATACCAATTTTTTCTACGATAAATTCCATGTCTGCTCTCCTACTTGTCCATTGATCTGATCTCAACTTCGATCTCAGGCGCAAGATCCAACTTCATCAATGAGTCGATGGTGTCGGAAGTGGCTGAAACGATGTCGATCATTCTTCCGTGAATTCTGATCTCGAACTGTTCGCGAGAATCTTTGTTCACATGTGGTGATTTCAATACGGTATAACGCTTGATCTTAGTTGGCATTGGAATTGGCCCTCTAATCTCTGCACCTGTACGCTTGACTGCATCTACAATAGCAGCAACTGATCTGTCTAACACGCGATGATCATAAGCTTTAAGCTTCAATCTGATTTTTTCCATTTTTACCCTTTAAAGAACTCGTTAGTCACCCTCTCTG
>JALUXB010000027.1 GCA_027019175.1 Sulfurovum sp.
AGCAGCAGGCAGCGCCATTGTTATTCAGGCCAAGGCGGAAGCAAGGGACAAGAATGAAGAAGCGGACATAAAAAGGGATGCAGAAGAGGTTGGCAGAAAAAAGCTTGAGGACTTTTTGCGCGATCTTGCGATTTCACCCGAAGACGACCCTAAAAAATTCAGGTATTTGGAAGAGGCCATAAAGCACGAAAAGAGGTTGACACGCAAAGAGAGGAAGCGGCATATAAAAACCTACGGGGAAAGTTTCTATCCCGAAGGGTTTTCGGTAGTTGAAATAATATCGCCCGAAAATGACGATGGCTATGAGCGGCTTCGGTCAGGCTTTAGGTTTCACCGTATGCGTGAAACGCCTGAGTATATCTTTCAGGCGGTTTCGTCAAGAATGTTTACAATCGGCATCAGTGCAACAGCTACCCTTGAAACAGTCACCCAAAACCTTGATCTCGGCTACCTCCGCTCCGTCCTTCCCGTAAAAACACTGACTCCGCTTGAAATTGAAAAACTCAACAAGATGTATATTGACGACAACCGACAGCAAGAGAGGGAGTTTGATGTCAAATTCACCGATGAGGAGGATATGGGGATTGAGGATATTTGCAAGGCATTTTACAATAATGACAAAAGCATTATTCCAAGGCTCAGGGACTTTGAAAACAAGTATACAGAAAAGGGCAAAAGAAAGAAAAAGACATATCAGTATGATCGCTACAAAAAATATCTTCGGCTCTATTGGGAGTTTATCACAAACAGGAAGATAACATCCATGCTGGCTTTTGTCAACGCCCTGCCCAAGGAAACACGATTGGATGATCTCAAGCATCTATTCTCTCAAATGCTGCTTTGCAATCGAAACAATCCTATGCTCAAAAGTGAAGCAAGGGCTCTAATCGACTATAAACGCGGGACATTGGTCAGCGGTGCGGAGGAGAGGCTCTTTTTTGTTGTTGATGCGGAGAGCATGAAATCAAAGCACTACAAGACCAAAATAGAAAATGCCATACTTTCCAAAGATGGGAGTGCGTTTATTTTCACGACATATAAAACGATGGGGTCAGGGAAAAACATTGATTATGCTGTTGCACCAAGAGGATTGATACACCGTTGTGTATTGAGGCACAGGAAAGTCATATTTAAAAGGTTTGTTGCAAATGCTGAAAAGCTTTTCCGAAAAAGGGACTTCAGCGCGATCTACTGTGAACAGCCTACCCACATTATACCGCGTTCCGATTCGGAAGAGGATACCAATCAGCCAATGCTTGAGCTGCTGTACTATGTGCATGCGCTCAATGTCTCAAATGCTACATCCAACGAAGAGTTCCGTCGCTCGCTTACGGCAGCCATAAAAAGGAATTTTAAGCGTGTAGCCTATGGAAAGAATACAGAGGATTATATAAATGCTGTGATGAGCATAGTCATTCAGGCCGTAGGCAGATGCCACAGGGTCAACAACCCGGAAGACCCGCTAACAATCTTTATAGACGAGAGCTTGTATGGAGTTGTCAGTAATTTCGATGCAAGCAAAATCACTCTGCTTCCTTCCGTTAAAAAGCTGCTTGAGGTCGCGTCCAACAGCAGTCAAAGCCCAAAAGAAAAAAGTAATGACATACTTACGCGACAAATTGCAAAAAACTCCAACAGGCTAAACCGGATTACAAGAAATATGCTGAAGTATATAAGAGAAGATCAGAGAACTGCGCAGGAATACAGTGAATTAAGAATGTTTTTCCTTAAAAACCCATCTGTTTCGAGTCTGAATCAGAATGTGTTTTCCTTGGGCTATACCCCAAAACTGCCACTAAAGAGATACTGGTACAAGACTGATAATGACTACACTTCGACTATTGTGGGAATGAAAAAAGGGGGCGAGGATTGGGTGGAGGTTTCCGAAGAGGCGGCGAATTTGCACCTTATCCGCAATATGCCCCGCTTAAAACAATACTTTGAAGAGCATGACATCCCATTACGCTTTGAGCATAAACATCTCCTCACTCCTGCTGCATTCAACAACCTATACAAAGGGATACTTGGAGAGACTATCGGGCAGTACATCCTCCAACATGAGTGTCATACGAGGCTCTTAGAGCTTGATTACAGCGATGGGTATTTCGAGTTTTTCGACTTTGAGACACCAAACGGCTTTTATATAGATTTCAAGTATTTCTCCTCCTCTACGCTATCCTCTACGAAGGAGTCGGATATACGCGCCAAAGCCGTACCAAAGCTAAGAGAGATGAATGCACGGGCTGGCATGGTGATAAATATCTTTTATCACGGCACGGAAAAGAGTGGGGTAAGCAGAGAAATCACCTATGAGGACGGTATTTATATTGTTCCTTTCCTTATTGATGCTACAGACCCTCAAAATCCATACATAGACAAGACAATAACGCGTAAGATTATGGAGATTCTCAATGAGTACGATTAGCACACTGACAAACGAGGTTGAAGTTGACATTAATTATCCCGCCCTTATGGAGCAATACGATTTTTACGAGATTGATGTCCCTGATACAGATAAAAAAAACGAACTCAAAAAATTTTATGCAGAGGTCAGGCGGCACTTCAAACCAAAGGCCAAGTGCCTCAAATATAGTTTTGGAAACACAAGTTACATAATGGCCAAAACCAAAAATGAGCCAATCGATAATGCAGGATACAGTCTTAAAAAGTTAGGGTTGTCGCAAATAAAAGAAATCCCGCATAAATCTATGTTTTCTATGCTGTTGTCCATTATGGTGGACAAAAAGACCTTTTTCGATCTTGTCGATGCACCGGATGAGATTTTTTACCCTTACAGTTTTGAAAATACAACGGCAGCAGATATGGTTGCTCTCAGGGTGGAGCTAAAGAGCAATGAAGATGGTTTTTATATGACACTTGGAGCAACCAGTTTCAAAACAGCAAGAGAGATAAAGGACTGGGCAAATAATTACTATGTCGAAGAGTGCGGCCTCCTTCGACCGTACGACAAGAATAGAGATGCAGGTAAAGAAGTTTATGAAAAGGGAAGCAGAGGTAACAAAAAATCAACAGTTACAATGCTTGGTCTTGACCATAGTTTTAAAAGCTCCAAAGCCTACTTTTTCTTCAGAATAAAAGAGGAGATCGATGCTTCTCTTTCTGATGTGCTTAGGTTTGGCTTCAAAGAGAAAGAGCTACAGGTGCATGCAACCGGGAGTGATCTTGCACATCAAAAAAACAGACTGAAAGAGGTGATAAGGGAATATGCAAAACGGCAGCAAGAGATACATATAGCTGTACTCGACCCTCGTTGTCAAGATCAGGCAGAAGAGATCAGGAGCGGGCTTGAGAACTTGTTTAACGATACGGAACAGACGCTATTTGATAGTGCGCCCAACATCACTATGGGCAGCTCCATCAAACCAAATATGCCGAATATTGCCGTAACGCTTGAAAAGCAATACTACGAAGATCATAAAGAGCGCGACCCATACATGGATATAGACAGAAGCTTCCCTGTTCAAAACTATACCGCTCCAAAACCGCACAAAGCCCAAAAGGTCTCGGAAACTGTTACAGATGTGCTACTAAAAGAGCTTGCCATAAAATGCGAACTTTTGGGGTATGAGCCGTTTATTGAGCACAACATAGAACTATTGCAGGAATACCGTTTTTTCGCCGTGATCGATTTTTCCCGAAAAGAGCCGCGTAAAACACAGTTTTACAAGGCATATCTTGACGGAAAAACATTTAAAGCGTGTGCACCGACAGAGGATGAGGCCGCAAATCTTATTCACGCACTGCTTGAGGTACCAGCAGGCGAAGTGCCTGAGTTTGTTGTGATGGACAGGAACGGTCGCACCATACTTGGCACAAGGACACCCTTGTATCCTCTACCCGACTTTGAAAAAATGACAACAGTATTTGAAAAAGATACGAAAGAGTATTATTTTCAGGAAGATGTCGTGTTGGGTATTGCAGACTCCCTCAATCAATACGGGGGAGGCAACAAACAGCCAAAGACAAGAGAAGAGTTTTTGGCTTTGCTAAATACCATCAAAACACCCAAAGGAATCCCCTCTTCGGAATTAATGAATTATCTTGGACAAAGCAGAAAGTTCAAGTCTATGCTTGAGGAGGAGGCCGGAAGGCGACTCCGATACCTTCCGAAAGTGGCACTAAGGGATACATTCTTGGGAATGCTCGGCATTACATACAAAAACTATATGACAGAGGACGGGACACTTTATCATGTAGGGGCTCTCGAAAAGTCGCTCAAGTATGCCATAGAGAAAAACAGCCCCTTTAGAAGGCTTATGCCTGTTCCAAGGTTTGGGAGCATACCGGATAATGAGATCAGCAATATTCTTTCACTCTTGGAGCACTATTTTGTAAAAAACAAGGACTATACAGTAATGCCATACCCGGTAAAATACGCAAGAGAGGGGTGGAAGCTGGATGTCAACTCAAGAAGTTAAGCAGGCTCCGTCCTTGTGTCGCCATATATGGTGTCAAGACGGGAGAAGAGTTTGTCCGAGAACTGCTTGAACTCGCTGCTGCTCTTGACCTCCTCAAGTTCCTCCACAATATCGAGGGGGAACGCTCCGTTGTAGGGTTTTTCGCTTTTTGCCGCTTGTGACATTCTAAACTCTTTTTGTTTTTTCCTGTGCCGAAGCACACCCTTTATTTCCCTTTTATGGTTTTCTTCTTTTTGGTCTGCTTATCTCTTGTTTTTTTGCATTTTCAACAGCCAAAACAGCATCAACCGTTCCTTTATATTCATTTATAAAATATGCCTTGAACTTATCGTAGCTTCCGGTTTCATAATAAGCCACAACAGAAGCCAAATATTCAGAAACTCTTTCTTCGTTTGGGATATAAAGCATCTTTCCATCCTGCTTCAATGAGACATTCAGCATCATTCTTGCTGTTCTTTTATTGCAATCTTTGAAGTATTGCAAGTAGGCTAAATTGCAGTGAAGATAGATTGCTCTATCAAAAGCATTTTCTATTGCTGTGTACTTATCAAACATATAGTTCAATTCGTCATCAAGTTTTTCTGCCGTGGCAAGAGGTATGTATTCACACCCTTTGATTATCACCTCTTCGTTTCTCGGCATAGCTCTTTCGCTATCCGCAACCATCTCATCAGACAGTATATAGTGCAAATCTTTTAGGGTATTTTTATTGACAGCCAAATTCTCCCTAATGAAAAGCTCATACGCATCACGCATATTAAGTATCATTTTTGCATCACTGTATCTTTTTCCTCCTGCGGTACGACCATATTCAAGCAGGGTAAGTGTATCGTTTCTATCGTAAGTGTTTCCCTCTATTTTAGCGGAGGTATGTATGAAGTCCATTCCGAATTTATCAATATAGCTTTTATTGGCCAGAAACTTGGATAATGATACTTTACGGTTGAGCGTATCAAGAAGAGCTTTTTCTTCTGTTGTGAATACTGCAATATTGTCAAGAAAATTAGGATTGTAAGGTGTCATTATCTATACCTATTTGTTTATTTATAATATTGTAGTAGCTGCCTATAAAAATGTCAAGGAAAATAAATGTTAGCCTATCCGAAGTTTCGTTCTCGGTATTCTCCGGGGAAATTATTTACTATTTATTTGTTTTGGCAAATCAGGTCTGATGACATAGAAAAGCTCTTCTAATGGTGCTGTCCCAAGTATTTTTAGCATGAAAAAACTTATGCGCTCATCAAATGTGCTCCATACCTGCGTGTGTTCTGCCGGATTATGTTTGTATTTTTTTATATCATAGTGAGGCATGAAGTAGGAAGCAAAATCTGTTTTGGATGACCAAATTAGGTCATCTGTCCTCTCCGGCGGCACGAAGCTTGTAAACACTCCTTCAACATAAGAGATTTCGGGGTACTCTTCGATAAGCTCTTTTTCTGCAAAATCATTGGGGAACTTGGTGCGCTGAAACCTCTGCTTTAGCTGATAAAATCTGTCCGAATCGGGTAATTCCATTGGAAGAAAGATCATAAGATATGTGCTGTGCTCATCAGGCTTTTCGGGGCGACAACGGTATATCGCAGCTACCCAACTTTTTTCCATTGTGTTTCCTTTCTCTATTCGAGGTGTATACACGCACCCATTATTCATAGAATATAAATGCTGACACTATTATATACCACAAAGCAAAGTTTCTGCAAAAAAAATAACAAATTGTCAATTTTAATATTTTCATATTATGTGAAATTGATGCAGGGCATTGTTAGTTAAGTGTATTTTTTCATCGTAAAGTTTTTAACTATGAAAAGGTATCGTTTTTGTGGGAAAACCCGTTTAGTTGATTTTGTAGTTATATCTTAGAAGAGTTGAAGAAGTCCGGCAGTCATTTTGACCTTCCCATTGCACTGCTGATTGCTATGAACAAAAAGGCATTTGATGAGCCTCAGCTTTATGTTTTTGGGGAACTGGGGCTGGATGGGCGTATCAAGAGCTCTTCTATGCTCTTTCCGCTTATTCTGTCGCTTAAACAGCAGGGGCGTATCAAAAAGGCCATTGTACCCAAAGAGGCGATGGCGTCACTCAGACACATTTCCGGTGTGGCGTTTATCCCTGTAGAGACACTCAGTGAAGCCATTGGGCTGATGCAAAGCGGCAGACTCGAAGCTGAAACGACACAGTTTGCCTACAGTGCTGAAAGTGTGGATGTTGGTGGCGTACCCTACTATTACGATACCACGTATACGGCAGATTTTGCCGATGTCAAAGGGCAAATGGTTGCCAAACGGGCCGCACTTATCGCTGCGGCGGGGATGCACAACCTTTTTATGGAAGGGAACCCGGGATGTGGCAAGAGTATGATTGCCAAACGGCTGTGTGATATTTTGCCGCCGGTGAGTGAAACAGAATTGCTGGGTATTGCAAAGCATCAGTTCCTCGATGGACAGACCCCGGCTTTTGCACCTAAAAGACCATTCCGCTCTCCACACCATACCGCGACGTCAGCTTCCATTTTTGGCGGTGGTTCCGGCACGGCGAAGATAGGAGAAGTGGCACTGGCTCATCACGGATTGCTTTTTTTCGATGAAGTCCCGCATTTCTCCAAACAGGTACTTGAAGCGATGCGTGAGCCGCTTCAAGACCGAAGAGTGCTCATCTCGCGTGTAAACAGTAAGGTAGAGTATGAGGCCGACATTATGTTCGTGGCCGCACAGAACCCCTGCCCTTGCGGCAACCTGCTCTCCAAAAACCCTGCAAAGATGTGTCGCTGTTCGGAAGCAGAGATAAAACGCTACCAGAACAAGCTTTCCGATCCGTTCCTCGACCGTATTGATCTTTTTGTGGTGATGCAGGAGGTAACCCGGGATGACAAAAGTGATGTTACCTCCAAAGCAATGCATAAGGCGGTGTTGGAGGCGTTTATCCGTCAAAAAGAAAGAGGACAGTTGCATCTTAACGGCAAACTGAATGAAGAGGAGATAGATGCCTACTGCATCCTTAATACCGATGCGCAGAAAATTCTTCAGAGTGCCGTTGAAAAATTTGCCCTCTCCCACAGAAGTATTGGCTCAATCAAAAAGGTAGCACGCACCATTGCCGACATAGAGGGTCATGAACAGATAGGAAAACGTGACATGCTTGAAGCATTGAGTTATCGCAGGAGAAAGTAAAACTGTGGTTGACACCTCCCGGATATGTTGCATATCGGGAGCTGTCTGATATTCAAAAGGTTAAATAGGAAGTACTCTGATGTTCGGGTCGAGCTTCTCTTTGAGAATGTTCTCAATAGCAAAGAGTGTACCGGTCGCTGAACTTGCACAGCCGCTGCATGCACCGAGGTAGCGGATGTAAATGTCAATGTGTTCACCATTCTCCTTGATGTCCAGAATCTCCATATCACCACCGTCCATAATGAGCATCTGGCGGATGTTTTCGTCGATGACTTTGTCGACCGCTTTGATCTTCTGAACGATGGTCATCTCTTTGAACGAGCCTGCACCGCCGTTTTCGTTGCCGATAGTCGCAGCTGCCGCCATCTTCTCTTTTTCGTACTCTTCGAGCAGGTCTACGAGGTAGATGTCCTTCTCTTCGTGACCGCCAGGCTTGATACAAGACTTACAGAAGGCTCCCGCTTTGGTGTAGTCGGTGATCTGTTCTACGGTAGTGAGGTCATTGAGACGGATCACTTCACGCAGTGTCGAGAGGCTGACACGGGCACATTCGCAGACGATGATATCTTCTTCGAACGATTCCATATCGACACCCTTGTACTGTGCGGCAGCTTTTTTGATGACATCGTACGCCATGACCGAACAGTGCATCTTTTGAGGCGGTACGGCAGGGGTGTCCGGCTCGTCACGCATCGCTTTTTCAACATCGATGTTGGTGATCTTTACTGCTTCATCGACGGTTTTGCCTTTACAAAGCTCCGCCATTGTGTCTGAGGAGGCGATCGCCGTACCACAGCCAAAACTCTTGAACTTGCTCTCCAAAATGACATCGGTTTTCGGGTCTACCGCCCAGTAGAGACGCACCGCATCCCCACAGCTCTCCGCACCGAAGTCCGCAACGATAAGCTTCGCGCCCATCGCTTCTGCCTGCTCTTCTGTGATCTCACCCATATTCTTCGGGTTGTTCATCAACTCCGTTACTTTGTTGCTGTACTCATCCCAGATGGTACCGCCAATCAAACTGTCAAATCCCATAATGCTTCCTTTATAAAATCTCTATTATTCTTGACAAAGGTCTCTTTGTCATGCTACTGTTCTTAACTCTTAACTCTTAACTCTTAACTCTTAACTCTTAACTCTTAACTCTAATGCTGTGCATCCAGCCCGCTCTCATGCCCTTCCGGTGCATAGGCGTAGGAGCTTGAAATACCTCTGAGTCTCTCGACGGCCTTCTTGACCACTTCGATGGTGTACTCGATCTCCTCTTCGGTCGTATAGCGACTTAAAGAGAAACGAACTGCTGTATGTGCAAGGTCTTCTGCTGCACCGATGGCTTCCATGATCGAGTTGGCTTCAAGGTCTTCGGAGGCACAGGCGCTTCCAGTACTTGCCGCGATACCGGCACGGTTGAGATCCCACAGCATCGATTCTCCCTCGATACCTCTAAAAGAGATGAGGATGGTGTTGGGTGTCCGCTTGTTGCGTGGTGTCACAACGAAGGTGTCGGGAATCTCAAGCAGTGCATCTTCAAGCATGTCACGAAGTTCTCTTACTTCGGTCATCTCAAAATCAAGCGCGTCAATGGCCGCTTCCATCGCCTTGCCCATACCGACAATGCCGGGTACATTGAGTGTACCCGAGCGGTAACCGCCCATTTGAGAACCGCCGTGCAGACAAGGGGTGAGTTCTTTACCCTTCTTAATGTAGAGTGCCCCTACCCCTTTGGGACCGTGGAACTTGTGCGCAGAGAAAGTAAGATAGTCGACATTGAGAGCCTGCACATCGACAGGCACTTTCCCGATTGCCTGTACCGCATCGGTATGGAACGGTACGCCAAACTCTGCACAGATCTCACCGATCTCATAGACAGGGAAGATCGCGCCCGTTTCATTGTTCGCCCACATCACAGAGACCAGTGCAGTCTTGTCTGTGATCACTTTTCGTAGTGCTTCCGGCTCGACAATGCCTTCATGGTTGATTGGAAGGTAAGTAACTTTCGCTCCCATGCTTTCAATCCATTTCGCTGTGGCGATGACGGAAGGGTGCTCCACTTCAGAGACAACAATATGGTTCTTTTTCCCTGTGAGAATTTGCTCGAAGTAGATGCTTTTGAGCACCCAGTTGTTGCTCTCGGTCGCACAGGAGGTGATGACCACGCTGTCCTCTTTGGGTGCGTGGATACCTGCGTAGATCTTCTCCATTGCTGTTTTGAGTGCCGGATGGGTTTCGCTTGCGAAGCTGTGCAGCGAATTGGGGTTGCCGTACTTTTGTACGAAGTAGGGCTCCATCTCCTCGAAGACGTGTGGATCGACGATGGTGGTGGCGTTGTTGTCCAGATAGACTCTCATGAAATTCCTTTGAGAACGATTTTCATTCTAATTATTTTTAATTAAGACTAAATTAGTCTTAATTGATTTGACTGAATCATACGCTCTTTTGCTTAAGTTAAGATAAAACAGAAGATAAAAAAGACATTTTTACTCTGAATTAAATTATGATATAATCATTATATGAAATTTCATATGTCTACAAGTTAAGTTCCAAAGGACTATTTTATCTTCATGCCCAATAATCAAACCGAAGCATTACACTTTGTAATTGCCTGCTGCCAGTCAGAACTGTCTGATGAAGATATTGCGCTTGTTTGTAACGTTTTGCGTACACAACACATCCCACACGAGACACTGCTCGTCCTGGCGCATCAGCACGGAGTGCTGCCGTTAGTATACAAAACCCTCAAAAAGCTGTATGAAGAAGAATACCTCCCTCATGTTTCCTATACCGATACACTGATTACAGAGGCAAAACACCTCTATAGAGCCATAGCCCAAAAAAATATGCTGATGTCAGCCGAACTCATCCGTATAATGAAGCTTTTTCAGGCAAACAACATCGAAGCACTTGCTTTTAAAGGACCTGCATTGGCACAGGCGGCGTATGGTGACATTACGCTGCGGCAGTATGGGGATCTTGATATTTTGATACACCGAAAAGATTTTAGGCATATTGCCTCGCTTATGCAGGAGAAAGGGTACTCCCCCCATTACCCCATAGAGATATTTGCCGGTGATAAAGTGATGTTCGAAATGAACAATGACTGTCCTTTTTATGACAGAAACCGTGGACTTGCCGTAGAGATACACTGGGACTTTTTCCGGAAGCTTGCTCTGCCTACCGAACGTTTTTCCCCCTGGGAGAATACAGAGACGGTAATGATAAACGGTAAGGATATTCGTACTCTTTCTTCGGAAACCCATCTTCTTTACCATGCGCTGCATGGTGCAAAACATGTGTGGGAGCGGCTGGTGTGGATTGCCGATATTGACAGATTTATTCGCAGTACACCGGACTTGGATTGGGGAAAAACTATTGGGATGGCGAAAAATATGGGAGCGGAAAAGATGTTTTTCTCAGGGCTTGTCCTTGCACACAACTATTTTCATACGCCGCTGCCAGATACCATACTGCATCGGTGCCAGACACTGAAGCTTGAGCCCTTTATAGCCTATGTCGAAGCAGAATTAAGCAGTGAGAATCCGGCTTCTGAAGACAGTTTGGCAAAACTTTCCAAAGTGATTGGATTGAGAGATACCCTGTATTATAAAACGATGACACTTCTGGAGTTCATGTTCCGTCCGGGCATTAATGAGCGCCGCACTGTTATTCTCCCCGACACTCTTTTCTGGCTCTATTGGTTCCTTCGTCCTGCGGGTATGGTATACCGGTTCATTGTGTGTCGTACGATGAAGCTTTGCAGCTCCGGTACAAAAACCTGACTTAGATTTTCATATAGTATTTCATTTTTAAAACCGCACTGTCCTGCTTGACATCGTAGCGCTTTTGCATATAGGTGCGGTTATGGGGTGTCTGGGCATGCAGAATTTTAAATTGTCTATTCATTACCGTGACGAGAATGCCTTTCGCACGTGTAAAGAAATCGGCATGATCCAGGCGCTTGATACGGGCATCCCACCCTACCAGCTTCAATCGTTCTGTGCGGGCAATGTAAAAATTGGGAATCTTGTCATATACGGGTAAACCTGCGAGCAGTGTGCCTGGTGAGACGAGGGATGCCTTGTTGGTAGGATGCAGCTGTGCATCACGGTAGTTAGCTGCTTTGAATGAGGGCAAATTAACCACTTCCCCGCCCATAATGTCTATGACAGGTTCACGTTCCAGTATGTTCAACGCCTCTTCGAGTTTTGTTTCATAGTAAAAGATAAAGTCGTCATCGAGCAGCAGCACATACGGTGTTTTTACCGCATCAAGCGCTTTCTGCCTTCCCGCAGAAACGCCTGAGTCATAAGGGAGTATGATTGTTTCGATCCCGTTGTGTTTTTGGGGTTCACGACTGTCATCAACTACAATGACATGCATATGGGGGTAACACCGCCGAAGGCTTGACAGAAGGCGCTTCAGTGTCTCCGGGCGCTCAAATGTTTTAATGATTGCTGTTAGTTGTGTATTGACAAGCGGTGTATCGGTAAAAGGCAGTCTGTCCCGCTCTTTTCTCTCTACCCATTTCAATTCCAGCGCGATCAGTCCTTCATAGAGAGGTTTCCCGAGCCATTGAAGTTTGCCGTGCTTTAGATGATGGGAGAGGGTTTTGCCTATCATTGCGGTGTGTACTCCAAAATGGCTTCAAGGCAACGTTTGGCCGTCTTCCCATCCCAAAATTTAGGTCGTTGAGGTCGGCGCTCACTTTGGGAGAGTTCAGCATAAGCTTGGCGGATCTTTTCTACATCGTTACCCACCAGTACCGAGGCACCGCCGTGCTCGCGGAGGGTGACGGGACGTTCGGTGTTCCAGCGCAAGGTCAGACAGGGGGTCCCCAGCACGCAGCACTCTTCCTGTAGCCCACCGCTGTCGGTGAGCATACACCGCGCACTCATGTTGAGCTTGAGCATTTCGTGGTAGTTGACCGGATGAAGCAGTATCATTCTCGGATGTTTGCTTACCTTTTCCCAAAGCCCAAAGCGTTCAAGCTGTTTTCTTGTTCGTGGATGGATCGGCCAGATCAGCAGCTCTTTTTCACATACCTCATCCAGCAAAAAATTGACGATCGGTTCCAACACCTCTTTTTTATCGACATTGGAAGGTCTGTGCATCGTCAAAACAGAATACTCCCCTATGTGTCCAGGTAATTTTTGTGAAGGATCAAGCAGATTTTCCTGTAGTATCGTTTCAATCTGCATGGCTTCGGCCTTCTCTCGGTTGGCTTCAAGCGTATCGATCATCACATTACCCACAAAACGGATTTTCTCCTCGGCTACACCTTCACCGCGAAGGTTCTCTGTTGAAAGCAGATCAGGAGTAAAGAGCAGATCAGAAAGGCGATCTGTGACAAGACGGTTGATCTCTTCGGGCATATCCATATCGCCTGAGCGCAGTCCTGCTTCAATGTGGCACACTTTGACATGTTCTTTCTTGCCAGTTACCGAACAGGCAAGTGTAGCATTGACATCGCCCACGACGACTACCCAGTCCGGTTGTTCCTCTTGGATGACCTTTTCGAAAGCCATCATGGTATTCCCTACCTGCTGGGCGTGGCTGCCGGAACCGACATTGAGGTGGATATCTGCTTCAGGAATACCAAGTGATTCAAAAAAGACTTTTGACATTCGGTCATCATAGTGTTGCCCGGTATGTACCAACACATGTTCTATTTTCTCGGAGGCATGATCTTGATTGTACGCATTTATTGCATGCACAAAGGGTGCAATTTTCATAAAATTGGGTCTTGCTCCCACTACGGAAATGATTTTCATACTATTTTTCCTACCTTTGTTATGATTCCTAACATCTTTTCAGCTAAGACTTTTCTGTCAAAATCCCGTGCCAGCTTTTCACATCCAGACAGGCATGTTTCATACAGTGTTTTATCATTTTTGAGTCGTTCAAGTTTTTCAAGGAAGTCCGTTTCGTCTTCCGGCTTAAAGCAGAGTCCGGCACCATATTTTTCTATGATCTCCTGCGCCTGTCCTTCAACGCCAAGCAGTGTCGGTTTACGCATGGCAGAGGCTTCGAAAATCTTGGAGGGGATGACAGTCTTGAAGGTATCGGATTTCTTAAGTGGAGCAAGTGAAACATCGATGATGGAGAGGTAGTCCGATACCTCTTCTTTGGAAACAGGATCAAGAAACGTTACATTTTTCAATGCCAGTCTCTCTGCCATTTCCACAACGGTCTGCTTCATCGCACCGCCGCCTACAAACAGAAAATGGATATCAGGATCATCCACGTTCTTCAAAGCGGTGACAATAAAGTCCAGGCTGTGTGCCATGCCGTGTGTTCCAATGTAACCGACAATAAACTTTCCTTCCAGTCCAAGTGATTTCAGGAGTGTCTTGTCTTTCTCTCTTGCAACATATAGCTCCAGGTTTGCCCCGTTCGTCACCACGTCAATTTTCTTGGCATCGATACCGCGATTTACAAGGTTTCGCTTAAATGCCTCCGTCACGGCTACCACTCTGTCGGCATCCTTGTAGAGCCAGAGTTCCACCTTTTCCAGCCAGTCAAGCACCCTGCTCTGCTTCATGGCTCCAACAGTACGGATAGACTCCGGCCAAAGATCGCGCAATTCAAAGATCCACGGTTTCCTGCGGATTTTCGATATGCCGACCACTGCCCATGTGGTAAAAAACTGCGGAGAAGTCGCCACGACGACATCAGCCTTTTGAAACAGCCCGACCCAAAATGCCATAAATGCAAAACTCACATAGTCAAGAACCCGTTTGGTAAAACCTTCATTGGCGGTGATGTAACTCCAGACCCGTATAACTTCAATACCGTCGATATGCTCTTTCTGATACAACCTGTTTTGATAGCCTTCATATACCTTTCCCTGCGGGAAATTGGGAGCACAGGTAATGATGGTCACATCTGCTCCTTCCTTTACCCACTCCTTGCAGTGTTCATAGGTACGGGTTGCCGGGGCATTGGTTTCAGGTGGGAAGTTGTCGGTGATAAAAAGAATTTTCATATGGTTTTCTCATTTAAATTGCTCTTTTTCAAAAAGGACTGAATGATCTGAGGTTTTCCGGAAGCTGTGGGGGCAATGCTTTCTACTTCTTCAAAATGGATATAAAAGTCATCTTCTTGCAAACTTTTTCGAATTTCCCGTTCTATAGTATCCAAAATATCTGTCTCAAAATTTTTGTCTGCAATATACTGAATAACTATACCATCAAGTTCTTTTTGCAGCACTGTATATTGTTTTATTTCCGGATAGTGTTCAATGATTCCTGTAAAGGAATGTACCACCATATATTTACCCGAACGTGTTTTGATAAGGTCAGTATCTCTTCCGATTACTTTTTGCAGCAATGGGTAGGCATATTTTCTCTGCCTTGGGTAGTGTTCTCTTGGCAATTTAATTGCCAAGTCCCCTATTCTGTAGCGTATCAATGGCATGGAAAAGTTATTGAGCTTGGTTACAAGGACATGACCAAGTTCCCCATCTGACACTTCCTCCCCGTGATCATCCACAATTTCAATATATACATCGGTACTCATAATATACATATAGGGCAAATCTTTCTGTGCAGCGATCATAAAGCCTTCAGAAGATGCATACGTTTCATGTACCTGTGTTTCAAATGTCGTCTCTATATGGTTTCGATAATGATCAAATAACTTATCACCCCATGAAATTGCTGTTTTAAAGCGAAGATTCTGTTTATCTTGCTTAGCCATTTCTGCTAATACATACAATGATGATGCATACCCGGCCAAAACAACATTTTTTTTGCCAGAAACCCAGTTGAAAGCATCTAAAGCACTTTTTTCAGAATGTGTAAAGGCAGGCAGATAGTAGGTTCGAAATAAAATATCTTTTATACTTTTAATAAACCCTCGATGGGGGTTCATACCTGTTTGAAGCAACCTGTCACCTATCTTATATCCAGCCCATTCCCACCATCGTATCTGGTAGGCTCTTTGTATAGACTGTTCTTTTTTATCAAAATAAACGGTTGTTTGTATACCTGAAGATCCACTGCTCCGCTGCATTACCAAACGTGATTTATGTTTGGTCAATAATCTATCGGTATTTTCCCGCAAGGTTGTTTTGTCCAAGATAGGAAACTTCTTAAGAAACTTTACAGGGTCTTCTTCGTACATATCCTTGAATTTTGCATAATAGGAAGAGTTGTTGACTGCATACAACAACAGTTTGGAAAGTTTCTCTCTTTGAAGCTGTTCCAATTGATCTTCTGATAAAGTGTCCTGATATCTTAAATTTTTCAACTCTTTCATAAATGAAGAACCGACAAGCATATCGCCTAATGGCAGAATTATTTTTTCGAGAAATAGATTATAAAGCATTTACTTATTGTCTCCATGAAGTAATTTAACCCATCTTGTTTTCACCTTTTTCCAATCAAAACTTTCAACTTTTTTCCGCGCATTTTCAGCCAACTCAACGGCATTTGACGGATGTTTAATAAGCAGTGATATCTTCTGTGCCATAGCATTCGCATCGTTGGGATCTACGAGTATAGCCTCCTTCACATCCTGTACAAGATAGGGTATCCCCCCAACATTGGTACTGACTACAGGCAGTCCCAGTGCCATCGCTTCCATGACACTTACCGGTGTATTGTCAAAATTGGTTGTATTTATGAAAATATCATATTTTTCAGAAAGTTTAATCCATTCACTTTTTTTCATCTTACCTTTAAATATAACGTGGTTTTCTACACCAAGCTTTACGGCTAAATCTTTTGTCTTTTCAAGTGTACCGTCTTTATCGGGTCCAACCATACACAGCTTGGCATCAGGATATTTTTTTAGCACTTTATGTAACACATAAATAGCCATCTGAGGATTGTATACCTCACTAAATGCCCTGACATACAAAAGCCTTGGTCGTACTACTGTACGTTTAGTAAATGGATAGTTTTCCAACGCTATACTGTTTGGGATATACTGCACTTCATAACCGTACATTTTAAAAGCTTCAAGAAGATAATTTGAAGGAGCAATATTGATTTTCGCATTTTGAAAAATAAAATTAGACATTTTTCTATTTTTTTGAATTCGTTCAGGAAGGTTTCCTCCATGCAATATTGGAATATAGGGGATCTTAAACATTTTAGCCTGCCATGCGCATATGACGGCATAGTAAAAGTTTAAGGTGCTATAAGTATCTATCAAAATCAACGATAGCTGTTTTCTGTGACGGACAATGGCCGATAGCATATCGATAAGCCTCAAGAGTTTATTTGCTTTATCCGATACTGTAATCATCTCATACTCTTCAGCAAGTGCATTTCCTAATGTTTCTACAGATGTAGGAGTATTACCATGCTTTGAGAGTTTGTTTCCGATGTAAAGTATTTTCATAATTTTCCATTTTCAATAAAAATTTTACATGCATTCACTAATTTCTTTGCTTGCTGTTCAAGTGTATTTTCTTTTGCAAGAATATAAGCATTTTTTACTAGTCGTTTACGTAATTCCTCATCTTTGAGCAATAGATATATATTATCTACTATATCAGCAACACTCCCAGACTCAACCAGTAAAACATTTTTACCATTATCCAAAAAATGAGGTATTGACCCCAAATTGGAAGCAATTACAGGAGTGGTGTTAGCCATCGCTTCCCAAATAGTACGTGGAAATCCTTCATTGCCTTTGGATGCAATCACATAAATGTCTGCATTTCTATACATAGAAAAGAGCTCTTCCCCTACCTGTTTTTTCCCATGAAAAACAATATTGTTTTCCATGCCAAATTGCTTTGCCTTTTGAAAGAGATGCTCAACATAACCTTTTTTGTCTTCCCACCCAACAAGATTAAGTTTTGTATCGATTCCTTTTTCATTTAAAAGTTTCATTGCTTCAAGTACTTCATCCAAACCTTTTGTAGGTTCTATTCTTCCCGTATAAAGTAATTCTACAGGATAATGAAAATTTTCATTTTTCTTTTCAAAAAAATCTTTTTCTGTTAAGGTAGTTGTTTTGATTTCATATGTATTTGATGTAACATCTCTGTACTCATTATGTAAAACTCTACTATTTGTAAAAACAAGCGCTTTGGGAGCAAAATGATCTTGTCGTTTTTTATTATAATTAAAATAATTTTTTAAAATAATTTTTTTCCAACCCTTTACACTTGCACCTTCAAAACTTTTTACATAATCTCCAACAAGAAGATATGCCAAAGGAACATCATTTTGAATCGAAACAGATGAAAAGAGAGGCAATAATGGTGAAGGGGCGCGAATAAGCATGATGTCTACAGAAGCTAAATAAGGTTGGATGATTTTCTTAATTTTTCGACTTCGGGTAATACGCTTTAAAAAAAGATCGTGTGACCCTATTTCAATAATTCTTATATTTTTCTGCTTTAGTTTATAATCCATTTGTTCAAACTCTGCATCCAATGCAGTATGCAGAAAACATACTATTTCCGTGCATTGCTCGGCAATACTATCTATAAATACACCAATAGCCCCGGATGTATAATACCCGTCATCTTTTTTAATAAAAGGAATATGATAATGAAACCCCATCCTCATGACAAGTGCCTTTTTCTCTGTGTCAAGGTTAAGGACAGTCCCATGAGTAGCCAAAATAGTGCCCCCTGAACAGTTACTAGAATGATGCCATAAAACAGTAGTGCCACAAATGGAATATAGATGTATATTTCTGCGTTATTTCTAAATGATTTTACATAGTAAAAACCTTTCCATAGAATAATTAAAAATACAGTCAATAAACTCAGCAATGCAAAGATACCATCTTCTGCCAAAATCATCAAATAGGAATTTTGAGAAGATCTTCTATTATAGTTTTTTTCACTTTGATGTAACCAATGGCTTACAGATGCAATATCCAAACTTGTATAATAATACATAAAATTTCCTAGTCCAATTCCAAAAAATGGATGTTCCTCAAAGATCTTCTCTCCTTTTTGGATCATCAGTTTTCTGATCAGTAGAGACTTGTCTCTGTTTAGTATATTCTCTTCCATTCGCAGGGTATGTGAAATTTTTGGGCTGTAATCTTCAAGCATGTCAGCCAAACCAAGTTTTATATACCTAATATGAGACTGATCAACAGAAAGGAACATAACTATAATAACCGGCAAGGTAAATATGCCTGTGAGCATGGATGCTTTTTTAAGTTGTTTGTTGCCAAGACTTAACAGTAGCATCAGCTCAAAAATCGTTAAAGCCGTTCCTGTTCTTGAGCCGGAATACATCACTCCCAACACAAAAGCTACAGAGATAAGCAATATCATTGGAATTGAAAAGCGTTTCATTACATAGTAGTACCCCAAGGGCATAGCCGTTACGATGGCGTAGGCAAAAGAGTTTGGATAAAATATGGGATAAAAAGGATTTAAAAATGCATAGTATAGAATAGAAACAACCGATGCATAGAAAATTGCCCTGCTTAGTTTGTAAAAGTTAAAGTTGTATATCCATGTTTTGATAAAAAGTGCTAACACTACCCAGTAAACATATTGTGTCATTAGCTTTATGATGGAGAAAACACTTCTGTCTCTGTAGCTTTCTTCCGTTAAAATAGCAGCAATGGATACAAACAATAAAAATAAAATTAAAAAAATGTCTGTCCATTGTGTCACTCTAAAAAGTTTCTTTTTCCGTTTCAAGAATTTATAGGCGATAATGATAAAAATAAAGAAGGTGATTGAGATACCACCAATTTTAATTAGCGGGAATACAGAAAAGAAAGCAAACCAATTCATATATTTTTGTGTAGAAGTAAATAATACATCTTGCTGTGAAATTGTTTTAGCGTCTTTTAATGTCATGTATTGCCTCTTTTTGCCATATTTTCCCATCATTGTAGTATGAAAGAATTTTTCTATCTCTTATTGCTTTTTTTATACCTAAAAAATATCCACGAATCATCTCTTTTCTCTCTTTGCTTGGCTCTAAAATATAGTTTACATTCATTCCTCCCAAACGCCATAACATATACCAGATAAAGTGAATTAAAACACTATTTTTGGACATACCAGAAAGTCTTGCATATTCATAAGATAAATACAGACGAGAATATGCAACACGTTCTCCATAAGATTTTAGGTCAATAGTATATGTGCTGTCTTTTTGATCGTTATGATAGAAAAGCTCTTGAGGAATATATATTATTTTTCCTTGCTTAGACAAAGTATACCCCAACAGCACATCTTCTCCCATACCCAATTTTTCTTCGAATAAATCGAAAAGTTTAAAATTAAATTTTTTATATATCGCAGATCGCCTTGCTGCAAAAGCTCCTCCCTGTACCCATTGTGTTTCACCTCCGTCAGGTGGCTGCACGCCTCTTATGCCGCACAACCAAAACGCTCCTGGATTCAGGTAAGGATGGCCAGTAAAAGCTTTTACGGCACGCCTTAAAACTCCTGGCTTCTTAGGATTACCAAGTTTTGTTTTTGGTACCTTGATATTGAGAAATTCATTATCATTGGTAAATGCTATCGCTGCTCCGACTACACTATTGTCTGCAAATACATTTTCTATTTCATCCATCCATAAGGGTTCAGTCAACTCCATATCATCATCTAAAAAAACCAATATTTCAGCATTCGATGAAATGTATCCAACATATCTCTGATAAGGTTGATTGGCATGTGATGAACAAATATAACGTACCTTGTGTAAAGTCTGTATTTCCTTGTTCTCTTTCACAGATGAATCAATGACAATGATGTTTTGTATTTTGTCTGTAGACTCAAGTAGTTTTTTGACAACATTCATCAGACTTTCGGGACGATTGTAGGTCGCAATGATTACATCAGTTTTCATCCAAACCCTTTTGATAAAGCGCTATATTTTCTTTTATCCATTTATCGTATGAAAATAACGTTTCTACACGTTTTTTTCCATTTTCAGCAATCTCTTTTGCTTTACCGGGGTTTTTAAAAAAATACATAATTTTTTCTGCGATATCCTTTGGGTCTTTCGGATTACATAGCAATCCAGATATACCATCCTCTATTGCCTCTGGACCTGAAGTAAGTTTACTAAAGACAACGGGTTTGCCTATAGCCATGGATTCAAGAGGAGTTAGGGCAAAGGCTTCACTATAGGATGGGAAACAACATACTTCAGCACTTGACAGTAAAGGGAATAAAGCTTTCTCCCTATCAACAGAACCAAGAAATTTAACACGAGGTTTGTATGATTCTTTTTCAAGAGAGCCCAGTAATATATCCGAAAAAAATGTATTATGAACCTTATAATTATTCTTGCCGGCAAGGTATAATTCTGCATCAGGATAACGGGCAAATATAATATTCATTGCCTTAACCAATTCATACACCCCCTTTTTAGGAATTACTGATCCTGTAAATACAATTCGATGCTTGACAAATGAATTTTCATCAACGATTTTAAATTTTTCTGGTACCTTAACTGAGTTATAGATAACTGTATAAGGTTTATTTAGCCTAAAAATATCAAGTGTTTTCTTTGCTGTGTAGTTAGAAACTGAAACCAATTGGTCACTATGTACCAACTGTCTTTTCTCAAGTATTTTGTTTAATCTTGAATACCCTCTGTCAAGCGCTTCCCCAAAATACGTTTCTCCTCCGTGAAATCGAGTAATAAAGGGAATACATTTAGGAGTTCCCATTGGTAGCCATCCCTGACTTTCCGGTGACTCTAAAATATCTATTTTTTTATCAGAGTGAACCTTTTTGATTTGTGTATAAAGATGCCATCTATTAGCTAAATTATTTAATTGGGGTAAATTATAACTTTTTTTCTCCGGTAGCCTATATACTTTTACTCCCGATATCTCTTCCTCAACCTGCTCATTTATTTCCAAAACAGCAGATGAATAAACTCCTATGACACTTACGTTAAACCCAGATTGTACCAAGCCTTCAGCAAGATCTTTTGTGAATGACCCTATGCCACCATGGTTACAGGGTGGATATTCATGACAAATGAAAACTATGTGCATCATAATACTCTTCATTTATATCATATGGAGTGTGACTCAATAAGGGCGTAGTTAAAATAATTGACTACTTCCGGATCTAAAAACGTATTAATTGTTTTAATTACATCAGGAGAAAGCTCCTCTCGCCATTTTTCTTTTAAATAATAATCTTGATAATCTACAAATTTTTTGGAGTCACTTTTAGTAGAATTATTAATATTTTGGAAATCTTGAATCTTTTCCTTTATAGAAAAATCATTTGAAATATGATTTATAATATTCTGTGGTTCTGATATGAGATTTTCATAGGTTAAATTTATAGTGTTAAAATTTTTTCTTAATTCAATATATGATTTATTTTTTTTATTCCATAAATCAATGGGGTTTTCAAAAGTTTTTTGACTATGTTCCCTATAGACACTTTTCCATGGATGATTGATAAATTCTGAAAAACTCATTTCTTTTTCAATTTTTTGATGATATGGACGTTTGTATAATGACAATAGCCATGAATAAGGATTTTTAGTAATTGTTAAGAAATATACTTTATTTTCTTTATAGATTTTTGTCTTCTTGATTGTTTCTTTATTTCTTACTAAAGAATGTTTCCAGCCTAATGTTTTGTGATATGTCATAAAGTCATAAATATCCATAGCAATTTCATTGTCTAATAGATATTTTTGTTGATTAACCAGCCTTGAAGGCATTATTCCAGGTAAAATATTGACATCTAAATTTGTTTTTACAAGTTCCTGTAAGTAGTTGGTTCCAGTATTCCTTTCACCATATATTTTAATATATTCTTTTTTCATTGAGATGTTTCTCCTTATAATTTTTTGAAACCAGTATCAGTTATCATAAAGCTATCCCAATTTTCTGGAAATGCTTCTTTTACAATTGAGTCAATCAAAGACCATTTAGCAGGTCTTAATTCCTCTCTGAGCCATTTATCAGATTTAAAATTCATAAAATGTAAATACATAAATTCCCTCTCTCCATCTTTATTATTGGTTAAATGCCCTTTTCTCCAATACCATATAGTTGGATGTTCATATGAACCATCTATCCATGGAATAGGGGCAAGTATAGTTGAATATTGCTCTACGAAGTATGTTTTCCGATGATATGAGTCAAAAATTTTCATAACTAGAAAAAAAAGTATTGACCCTTTTTTTCTTCTGCGAAATATTCTTGAAAATGCCCCCTCGTCTACTCCAAAATGTTTTTCATTCTCTAATAATGATTTCCAGTTAGGTATTTTCATAAAAGCATTTCTATATTTATCATTGTTCCTGAATAATGCAAAATGTCCGGAAATTCTGTTATTATGTGTTGATATAACATTATTTTTTAAGACCTCTCCCGTTAAAAATGCCCTAATGTTTCCATATATTACATCTATATCACCAAAACCGAAAAAATCATAATCTTTAATATCATCTTCATGTACAAAACCATAAGTGGGTTTAAAATCACAAAGTTTGTAGGGTGTCATTTTTTCTGTGTTCACACCCAATTTTTCTTGAAGAAGTTTTCTATAATCCACAAACGACATTTCATGTATGATTATATTTTTAGGAATATTGTTTGGTGTGCCACAATCTGTAAAAAAAATCCAGTCTATTGAAGGATTGTATCTACAAGATTCCATAAAATAGTCAATCCATTCTGGCCATTTTCCAAAATAAGGTATAAGTATAGCAATGGTTGAAAAAGCACCTTTCTTTTTCATAGTTTGTCCTCAAATATTTTTTCCAATAAACGTTTTGATGCATTGCCATCAAAATTACCAAGTAGATTAGGAAGGGGTACTTGTATATGTTTCTTTGCTATAAAAATGCAAAAGGCACTTTCAAACTCGCGAATGTTTCTACAAACTTTGATATCAGGTCTATTTAGTAATGGTGTATAAAATGGCGCTTCTGTAAATTTTTTAAGAAGTGGTTCATTGTCTCCATTACCATTGAATTCTATATTGATTACAGGCTTTTTCATCATCAAAGCTTCCAATGTAACAGTTGAGGCTACATTTACAACAATATCCGAATAATAGATCAAGTCTAACCATTCAGATTCTCCTTCAATACTTTGAATAAAAATAGCCTTTTCTTTGCTACCCTCAAAATAATGTTCTGCAAAAACTATGTCATCATCTATTTTTTTTTCGTTTAATGTTTCCTCATCCATAGGATTCCTGCGTAATAGCAAGAAGGGTCTGTTATTTTTATCGGGATAATTTCTTTTTATTACATTACCTATTAATTTTACTATTTCGAGTTCTTCAGAATAAACATCTGGTGCCAATAATGTGTATAATATAATGGATTGTTTTGATTGTATTCCGTATTTATTTTCATAATAGCTTCTTGAAAAATTTGGTTTATACTTATAAAATCGATCAAAGGCAGGATTGCCAATTGCGCTAAAATTTTTTTGGGTTAAATGCATGTTTCTTTTCAAATATTCTCTTGTCATTGTATTGTTCCATGAAAAAATTTTATTTGGAACAAAGGGAATAAAGTTATTGACATATAGGTCTTTCCAGTTATTTAATGTAATCCAAACATTAATATTTGATTCAATTGCATTAATTGCAAAGAGTTTATTCCCGGCATTGGAATATCCACATAAGATTACATCGGTGATATTTAGGGTTTGATATATACTTTGAATATCTTTTCTGACATAATGTTTATGAATTTTTTTGACTGCAAAAGCATTCAAGATTCTAAAAACAAAATTATTTCCAAGAATATAATCAGTCCATTTTAATGCCCTATCATTACTAAAGTACCCAAAGTTACCAATTTTTTTAATGCGATGCCTTGCTTTTCGTGAAGCCAACACTAAGTTTTCTATTTTAAGCATAGGGTGTAAAAAATATTTTTTATCGAACTTGTATGTATTTATTTTGTAATATGCACTATATTCATCTAAATTTTTTGAAGAGCACTCTCTCATGATTAGAATGACTTTATGGTATTTTATAAGTTCTTTATACAAACCAGAAAGAAGCAAGCTTCTATATTCAATACTGCACTGGAAAATAAATGCAAATGTTCTTTGTTTATCTTTTGAATTTTGCATATACTATCCCTTTTGTTTCTTTATCCAGCGCGATTATCCACAATAACAGGGCATTGATAATACAAAAGCCTGTAAATGCCAATAATGTTAGAGTATTGGATGATCCTATATATTGTTTACAAATGAAAGCGGAGGCCATGCTAAAAAGAAAAATGATGATTATTTTGTAGCCTATAAAATGTATCCACGTTTTAAACGAAATATCAAGATGACGCATGGTTATATAGGGAACATACCAGAATGAAGTCAGAATAGCTGCCATTAGTGTAGCCAAAGCGACACCATTAAGTCCATAATTTTGTATTAACCAAATCGATAAAACAATGTTGATGATTGCTTCAACTATCCTGGTAGTTGTCACCTCTTTGAGCTTTAAATCTGCACTAATGACCAAAGAAGAAGCATGAAAAACAACACTTGTAAAGAGAATAGCTCCAAATATCAAAGAAAGTGCCTGCCCTGCAAAATATGCATCACCAACCCAAAAACTCACAAATACCTGATTGAAAAGAGAAATAAATACTGCTCCTACAGCTGACAAGGAAAGAATGATAGGCTGTGACCTCAAATAGATATCTCTAGCTTTGTTTTTGTCACCACTTCCCATGATCTGACCAATACCAGGCATTAATGTGAAGTTTATACTGTAGATAAATTCCCGTAGCACCTCACTTAAACGAAATGTCAAAGCATACATGGTGACCATTGCCGTTGACATGAACATACCTATCAGGATGGTATCTGTTGAATAAATAATCATCGCTGCTATCATCCCGACAAACCAATAAGCACTGACACCGAATATTTCTTTCATGTGTTTTAGGTTCACTACAGAAAGATCAAAGTGTAACTGTGGATAAGCTTTTTTTGCAAAATAGATATAGATGGGGTAAGCTAAAAGCCGTACGGCAATAGTACCTAAAGGCAGAGCCAACAACCCAAAGCCAAGATGCAACAAGTACAGGTTAAGAGCAGTCACAATAATAAACAAAATAAATTCTAACCATACAGCCAGAGAGATCATCTGTCTGGCACGGATGAGTCCCTTGAGTGACTTAGGCGGGAAACTGATACCGTAACCAATTATTGCCATTACAAAGACCCGCCATGCATCTTCTTTATCATAATTTCCTATATTGAACATGGTTGGGAAATAGGAGGAAAATAGCAGACCAAAGATCACGATGAGAAGACTTATTAATACTTGCAAGGCAAAAGCATTGTTAATAATGGTATTTATATATGTTTCTTTTTTTTGAGTATTACTTTTTGCTATAATGGCAGTTGTCGCACCGGTAATACCGAAGTCCATTAATCCCATATAGCCTAAAACCGAGCCTATGATCACCCATATTCCATATTCAGTTTTATCGAGATAACTCAATACTATAGGGGTGACGACTAAACCAATCAATTTTGTTAATATCTTTTGGGCAGTCGTACTGGCAAATCCCCGTATGAATGACTTTGTTCTACTCATTAACTATCTTTTTGACAATTTTGGCAGGGACTCCGGCAACAAGTACATTGGGTGGTACGTCTTTAGTTACCACACTTCGTGCAGCAACAACACTGTTTTCACCTATGGTCACTCCACCAAGGATCAATGATTCCATTCCTACCCAAACATTATCTTCTATCACAACATCGCCCCCCCAACATCAAATGCGTTAAGAGAGCCTTTCGGTATCTTTTGAGCGTCTTCCCTTCTTTTGGCTGGATCAATAGGATGATTGTCGGAGTCCCAAATAGTCACACCAGAACCGAACATACAATAATTGCCAATTGTAAGTTCATTGTTGATATGCAGCTTGCAGCCGCTATTCATATAGACATAATCTCCTGTAGTGATTTGTCCATTTTTTGTAAGATAAATAGATACGGAAACATTGTTATAATCCCCAAATACAACACGCTCTGCACCATATGGATTTTTAATTTTGACGTTTGTATAAAGATATGATGTTTTGTTGCCGTTAAGAGGTCGTTCACAAAATGCTTTGCCGAATTTGGCACTCTTTTCCAGTTTTTTTTGATGTTTTATCTGTTTAAATCGTCTTAAATATTTAATAAGCATGATAAACATCCAATATTTTATTGTCTATGACATCTACATAAATATCACTCACTGACGATAAATCCTCATTGTTGAAACCAACAAAATACAAGCCATTTATTTTTGCTGCATCGTAGTCATTGATGCTGTCTCCAATCAAAAGAGTCTCATTTGGATTGTAGTTATAGGTATTCATAATATTTTTGACCAATTCGTTTTTGGGAGCAGGAGAGCCTTCAATAGTTACAAAATAATGATCTATATTAAGTTCTTTGCATAAAAAATTTAATTCTTGTTCATCCGAACCGGAAACAATATGAAGAGGAATCTGTGCATGAATATCTTTTATAAAATCTATTGTTTTAGGGATGAGAACATCCGATGAAACAAGACGTTTTTTCATAATTTGTGAAAATTTGTCGGCAAGTGCATTGACTTCATCTTCCGAAATGGTTTTGCCCAGCAGTGTTTCATAAAAATAACGTATTTTTACATAACGTGAAAGACCTGCATTATAGCGATGGTAGGCAATGAACTTATCGATCAATGCTTCATTGTGTCCTTCAACAATGGCTCTGAAACCTTCATCACGCACATCCATAGAATCAATAATCACTCCGTCGAAATCAAATAAAATTTGTTTAATCATTTTGCTTTACCATATTGTTTGTAGAGTGGATCGTCAGGCATAACACTTCGAACATATTCTAAATCTTCGGGTGTATCTACACTGATTGCAGTACTTTCTACTTCAATACCTTGTATCTTGTAATCATTTTCGAGTACACGAAGTAATTCGTGAGATTCTATGCGGTCCAAAGGCGTTTGTTCCAAACTAATATAAGTATCTAAAAATTCTTTTTTAAATGACATTATGTGATAGGCTTTAAACATATACTCCTCATTACTTCGTGCATCTGAAGGAATATCATTTCGAGAGATATACATGATCTCTTTTTTTCTATTGAACACAACCTTGAAATCTGCTGGAGAATGTTTTTTCGAGAATGCATTGTAAAGTAAAGAAACCGGAGCTTTAGACACAAGAAGTCCTTTTACTCCCATATCAATATGTTCTGGTTTTAAAAGTGCTTCATCACCATTGATCACAACAAATATATCCCCGGAAATTGATTGTGATACTTCATACATGCGTTCAGAACCATTGTTATGAGATATATCTGTCATCATTGCTTTTCCTCCATATGCCTCAACGAGTTCAAAAATACGTTGATCATCTGTTGCAACAATCACTTCATCAAGCAATTCTGACATTTTAGCCCGTTTAAGTACATGAATTATCATTGGTAACCCTGCAATATCTTTAAGGGGTTTCCCCGGTAAGCGTGTGGAACTATAACGTGAAGGAATGACACCAATGATTTTCTGTTTTGTGTATTGCTTGAAACGTGACGGTGTCAAATAGGAGATATGAACATTTTGTGAAATAGTCTCAATAGCGTGAGAAATATTTGTATTGATCTGTATGAGTGTTTCATCATCAAGTACACGGTTATATTCAGCATAACTGTATTGATCTAACTCTCTGAGATCATATCCATCAAGTCCGGCGATAGCCACATCATCCACGTCATTGATTGCAAGAAGATTCAACATCAAAATAGCTGAATTATCTACACCCAATCCTTTATAATCAAGCAGTTGTTTATACTCGACGACATAACACCCTCGATGATTGGAACGAACTTTGATATTTGAAGTTACAATAAGTTTTTGACTATCTAAATTGTCACAAAATTCATCATATCGCAACTGATTCGAAAAAAAATAATAATTGCATGTTAGATGAGGACTGATATGATTAAGGCTTACTGTTTGGTAGGCATTTTTTAGAACTTTCTGAGAAAGTATAGCTTTCTCTCTCTCAATACTTTTCCCAGAGGCAATCAGTAAAATTTTTGTTTTATAAAAATCATTTGGTAAAGCTTTTAATGGAAGTTGAGATTCCTTTCTATGTCTATTGTAAATACCCTCAATGAGTGTTTTATTAAATTCACGTCGCTCCATTTCTGGTATTTGACCTATAAGCTTTTTGATTTCGAGGATGGAGAGATTTTTCTTATTTATAAGAAACGATGCATAGTTGGGATGACAATGTTCAGATGCAGAAAGAAAATGTTCCAGAGAATACCCCCAGCGATTTTGCTGATAAATTGCAGAAAGGTATTCATCGACAACCTCCAAAAGTGGATCAATTCTGTAATAATGGGTTTTATGCCGGTTGATATAATCTGCGAGCAGTTCCGTATTGAGGTTTCCAGCACCTCTTCCCATACCATAAATTGATGTATCAATAATAATTTCTCGTTGTGACTGATGGGAGATTTCAATAAAATCAATAGCATTCGAGTAGGAAAGCTGAAGATTGTTATGTGAATGAAATCCTAAACGGGTATTCATATTGAGGTTGTGTTCAAAAAGATAATAGAGCCGTCTAAAATCTTCACGCATCATTGAACCGTGTGTATCGACAATGTACATTGCATCTACTGTAATCGCATTACAGCGGTCAATTAAATTGAGAATTTCGGTATCTGAATATAGTTCAGTGGCAATTGGCTGGATAAACAGCTTGTAGCCTTTGTCAATAATTTTTTGTGCATCCTCAAAAATGGAAAGGTGATCCGGTTTTCGAAATGAAAGCCGGATACCTCTGATGAGGTTTTTCTTGTCACCTACTTCGGGAAGTTCCTCAATACTAACTTTTCCATATTCCGCCATAGCAACAAAAAGTGGGCAATTTTGCTCTGGTAGTTTATTTAATAGAGCATTGATAGTTTCACAACGGTCATAACGTGTTAGATTTTCTACTTTACCATTTTCACTGTCAAGAAAACCACATTCTACAATATCTATTCTAGCATCTTGTAGTTGTCTTATTATTGAAATAATATGAGTATTATCAAAGGCAAAATTATTAACATAACCCCCATCACGAAGCGTACAATCCAGTATATTTATTTTTCCCATGTTAATTATTCCTTATTGTGTACACCCATCAATGTTTTCTATGTAGCACATTATCGCCTCTTCCCCTCTCCCGATAGATGCCATGTGTCGACTGATACCCTACCATGGTTTAAGCTTTGGTGATGTTGTATTCTTGACTTCCTGGGTACTTTTTAAAGCTTCCAACTCTTTTGTTACAAAATCCAAATACTTATTATCTTCTATAAATGCATCCGCCAGTTCTATTTTTAAATCTGTATCGATTGATGAAATAATCTTTAAAATAACTTTTTTAAAGTTCTTTAACTTGTAATGTATAATGTCCCATACTTCATCGGAATCTATACCAAAGTATTCATGAATAATGACATTTCTAAAATCAACAACAACTCTATGCTCTTGCTGCAATATATTTTCATTTAACAAATATTTACTTGCTTCTCCGATAATTTCAAACTCTCTAATAACACTATCCCAATCTGTATAGCTATATAGTAAATTCTGTGGGTTTGTAAATTTGGAAGAGGTCTGTTCTATTTTCAAAATAGCTATAAAAATATCAAAAATAAAGAATTCAACCTCTCTTTTAAACATGAATCAAGTCCTTCTTAATTCTGTTTTTAATAAATGTCTGCATGGAATCTAAATATCCCATATCTATATTTTTATTTAATTGCGCTTCTAAAAATGCTTTTGCCTCTAACCTTTTTAAAATATCCTTTTTTTGCATTTTGAGTATGGCGATATCTACATCACTTTGTTCTGTCGCTTCCCCTCTGGCATAAGACCCAAAAAGAGCAATCTCTTCTATACCGAATCGGCTTTTTAATTCACCTTTGACACGCTTTAAGTGAATGATGAGTTCATTTGTTGTCATGAGATTCTCCTTTTTGAATTTTAATCATTATACCTTATTTATTGTCAATCCACTCAAAATAGCATTGAGGCTTGTTACTCTTTTATATTGTCGATATACCACCCAATCGCCTCTTCCATTCCCCGATAAATGTCATGTGTCGGCTGATACCCTACCATGGTTTTGGCTTTGGAGATGTCTGCATTGGAGTGTCGGATATCGCCGGGGCGGAAGTCTCTGTAAATTGGTTTTTGGTCGTTGGTCTCGGGTTGTTGGTCACTGTTTTTGGTTTGTAATTGGGTTTTGATGAGTTCAAAGAGTTCGTTGAGGGTGTTTCTGCCTCCTGCGGCTACGTTAAATGCTTCACCAAATGCTTCGGGGTTGTCTGTGAGTCCTGCAAGGATGTTCATCTGGATGACATTGTCGATGTAGGTGAAGTCACGGCTGGTTTCACCGTCACCGTTGATGTAAACCGGTTCATCTTTCATCATAGAGGCCACCCATTTGGGAATGACCGCTGCATAGGCGCCGTTGGGGTCTTGTCTTCTGCCAAAAACATTGAAATAGCGTAAGCCAAGTGTTTCCATGCCGTATACTTTGTGGAAAACCGAGCCGTACAGCTCGTTGGCCGCTTTCATGGCCGCATAGGGAGAGAGAACATTACCCGTACGTGCTTCGACCTTTGGCAGCTCTTCGGAGTCACCGTAAACAGAACTGGAACTGGCATAGACAAACCGCTTGATGCCGGCATCTTTTGCTGCGGTGATCATGTTGAGAAATCCGGTGACATTAGCGCGGTTGGATGTGATGGGGTCGTCTATGGAGCGGGGGACGGAACCCAGTGCTGCCTGATGCAGGACTATGTCAACATTTTCACAGGCTTTTTGGCAGGTTTCCATGTCGGCAATGTCGCCCTCTATGAAAGTGAAGTTCTTTGCCTTCTCTTCGCCTACTTGAGAAAGTACATCATCGATGTTGTGTTGATATCCTGTAGAGAAGTTGTCCAGTCCAACTACTTTCTGGTTGTGGTTCAGCAAAAACTCTGTGAGATTGGAACCGATGAAACCGGCGTTACCTGTGATGAGCCAGGTTTTCTGTTCTTTTTGTAACTCTTTTTTCAATGCTTCAAGTTTGTTCATCAAAGTTTCCCGTCACTTTCTTTCAGTTTGGACTTGATATCGTAAATAACAGTATTGTCTCCATGCTTAAGTTTTGTGAGGTCAAGATCATCAAACTTGTCATGGGCAACAGCAAGTACAATAGCATCATATGCCCCTTCGGGATGGGGAAGTAGATCCAGTCCATACTCATGTTTGACCTCTTTAGGATCTGCCCATGGATCATACACATCGACATCGGTACCGAATTCCTCAAGTTCACGGATCACATCGATCACACGGGAGTTTCTGATATCCGGGCAGTTCTCTTTGAAGGTAATTCCCAAAACCAGTACCTTTGCCCCCTCGATCTTTTGCCCTTTTTTGATCATCAGTTTCACTACCTGATTGGCAACATAAATACCCATATTGTCATTGAGACGGCGTCCGGCAAGGATGATTTCGGGGTTGTGTCCAACTTCCTGTGCCTTGTGCGTCAGGTAGTACGGATCTACACCGATACAGTGTCCACCGACAAGTCCTGGACGGAACGGCAGGAAGTTCCACTTGGTTCCGGCAGCTTCAAGTACTGCTTCCGTATCGATGCCGAGTTTGTTAAAGATGATAGCCAGTTCATTGACAAAGGCAATATTGATGTCGCGCTGGGAGTTTTCAATGACCTTTGCCGCTTCTGCCACCTTGATGCTCGGAGCCAAATGGGTACCGGCAGTGATGACTGAAGCGTAAAGGTCATCGACAATTTTGCCGATCTCCGGTGTTGAACCGGATGTCACTTTAAGAATTTTCGTTACGGTATGCTCTTTGTCTCCGGGGTTGATACGTTCGGGGGAATAGCCGCAGAAAAAGTCTTCATTGAACTTCAGTCCGCTTACCTTTTCAAGTACAGGGACACACTCCTCTTCGGTAGCTCCGGGATACACAGTCGATTCGTAAATGACAATGTCGCCCTGCTTCAGCACCTTGCCAATAGATTCACTCGCCTTGATAAGCGGTGTCAAGTCCGGGCGTTTGTGTTCGTCAATGGGCGTAGGCACTGTTACGATATACACGTTGCAGTCGGCAATATCTTCAAGTTTGTTGGTGAACTCCATACCGTTGTCAATGGCTTCTTGAACCTGGGTGTCGCTCAGTTCCAGTGTACGGTCATGGCCGCCGCGCAGCTCATCGATACGCCACTTGGCAATGTCGAAGCCGACCACTTTGTACTGTTTGCTGAAAGCGTGTGCCAGAGGCAGACCTACGTAGCCCAGACCGATGACAGCTATCTTTGCATTTTGAAGGTTGGTTGTTGCGTTGCTTTTCATTGTTTTATTTCCTGCTTTTTAGATTGTATTACAAAAAAGTTCTTTTATTTCTTTCATCACCGGTGTATGGATTGAGGTTAGTTTTTTGTCTACTATATCCATACTGAGTGTAAAGCATTTATCATATTTGACATAAGAATCCAATGGTAAACTTTTCTCTGAAAATACTGAACTGTTGAGTGCAAATAAATGTGATTGCGTAGATTTTGAGGTAATTTGAAAACAGATAAAGTCGCCCTGTGTATTTGCATCTTTGATAACAAGAACGGGTCGTTTTTTTGCATTTGTAAGTGTCGTAAATGGAAATTTTACGAGGACTATATCACCTTGTTTATAAATCATCCCATACCTTGTCTTCTTCGTTGTCCCACGTACTTTTCATGCTGGGAATTTGTAATTTTATAAAGTCATTGTTTATTTGGGTATCCTCTACCAATTTTATTTTATCAATCATTATACCCTGTAAACTATGCAGCATTTCTAAAACGTTATGCATATAGGGTTCTTTTACTTCAATGGTTATTTTTTGCATAAAAATTCCTTTTGCCTTTGAATGCTCTATTATAACAAAAACACTACAGTTTATAAATATTATGGCATATATGTATTTCAACACTCCCGTTTCTGCCGTTTTATCATAGCACCAAGCACCATATAGAGCAAGAGCGTGTTAAGGAGAAAAAGTACCATCATGTAGCCTTCATCCATCTGTTTGTTTTGTAAAAGACCGGTGATGGAGTAGACCGCTTGAAGTACACCGAAAAAAATGACAGTTTTGCGGGTATCTTCCCGGAAAAAGTGTTTGATGATGTGATGCATATGACAGCGATCCGGGGAGAACATGGAGCGTCCCCGTAGTTTACGGCGGGTCATGACAATGAGGGTGTCAAAAATGGGCAGTGCTGCAATGAAAAGGATGCTGACAGTGGGGAGGTAGTCCAGAGATTTGATGGACAGTACGGAAATGGCAAATCCCAGTGTCAGGGAGCCGCTGTCCCCCATGAAAATGGATGCCGGGTGCCAGTTGAAGAGCAGGAATGCAGCCAGCGCTGCGATAAAAAAGAGGGAGAGCGTCATGATAAACATATCTTCATGCCGGTAGCCCACAATCAAAAATGCACCAAGGATAATGATGCTGACGGTGGCAGCAAGGCCGTCAATGCCGTCTATGAGATTCATTGCATTGGTAAATCCGGAAACTGCGAACATAGTGAACGGCAACGCGAACCAGCCAAGGGTAACAGGCACGCCAAAATAGGTACCTACATTATTGATGATAAGACCGTCAAAAGAGAGAAAAACCGTAGCGATGATAAACACGATGAACTTGGTATTGGGCGAAGTGTCATGCCTGTCGTCAAGCACCCCTATGATAAAGACAAAAAAGAGTGCGATGAACGTCCACGGGTAGTCGAAAAAAAGCTGCCTCTCAAAGAGTGCAAGGGAAAGTACAACGGCGAGAAAAAATCCGATGCCGGCACCACGCGGGGTATGGGTTACATGGGTGCTTCTTTCATTTGGGATATCGATGAGGCCGAGTTTCGGCGAAAACTGTTTGATGAGATAAATGAAGATCAATGCAAGTACGAAAACAGCAACAAACGCGATGACGGCATGCATGTTGCTGTCTCCTTTAGGGTGTTTTGTAACGCAATTTTACCATAATAGCCTGCATATTGTGAGAGATTTGGAGCAAATGGGTGATATATGTTTTTTGGGTGATTATTGTGTTTTTTGGTGTGGTATGTGTGTGTCACACCTGCCAAAGCAGGTGCAGTAAAAAAAAGATCTAAAAGTTTGATGGTGTCGGGGTGTTAATGAGGTTGTAAAACTCGTTACGGGTACGTTCATCACGCTTGAAAAGGCCGCGCAGGGCGGAACTGACGGTGGTAGAGTTGATCTTTTGTACGCCGCGCATCTCCATACACATGTGGCGGGCGTGTACGACAACGGCGACGCCTTTGGGGTTGATGGTTTCCAAAATGGCATCGGCAATCTGCTCGGTCATCTGTTCCTGTATCTGAAGCCGTCTGGCGTAAACGTTGACAATGCGTGGTATTTTGCTCAGCCCCACTACTTTGCCGTCCGGGATGTAGGCGACATGGCAGCGACCGATGATAGGAAGCATATGGTGTTCACACATCGAGTAGAACTCGATGTCACGTACCAGCACCATCTCGTCATTGCTGGTAGAGAAGAGTGCCTGATTGAGGATCTCTTTGGGGTCTTGGTGATACCCCTCGGTTAGAAACTTCAGTGCCTTGGCGACACGGTGTGGGGTCTTTTGCAGCCCCTCACGGTTGGGGTCTTCTCCCAAAAGCTCCAGCATCCGGCTTACCAGCTGTTCAAATTCCTGCTCTTTATCCATTTGTTATCCCATATAATAAAAGCTTTTCGAAAAGAAAAGCATACCAAAACTATTTACTATTCACTCTTAACTCGTTACTTCATACTGTCTAAATACAGGTTCAGGATTTTCTCATCAACCTTGGAGATAGCGAGCCTACGTATCTGCTGCGGGGTGAAGTAGTGATCTTCGGTTTTCTCAAGCGCATCATAGAGATAGACTTTGCATGTGAGTTTGAAATGGGTATAGGCATGCGTGACCTCCCCTATGTACTCGGCGGCACACAACGGCACTTCGGTAGCGGGGAATCCCCAGAGACCGTGCAGGAATTTCCCTTCTCTTTTTGTGAGGGCAAGTTTGTTGTCGTAGAGATTGAGCATGATATGCTGCTCTCGTGTTGGTACGGCGCGTCTCTTCTTTGTCGGGTAGCGTTGGGGGTCGTGTTTGCCTTGGCAGATGCTCTCAAACGGGCATGCTGTACACTGCGGCGTTTTGGGGGTACAAAGTGTCGCCCCGATATCCATCATCGCCTGATTGTACTCAAAAGGATGTTCTCTGTCGACCATTTCATAGGCGATCTTCCACAGCATCTTTTCATCAGCCTGTTCCATCGCATAAATGCGGCAGAGGATACGCCGAACATTGGCTTCCATGACGGGCACAGGCTGTCGGAAAGCAAAGGCGGCAACGGCATGGGCAGTATTTTTGCCGATACCGGGAAGTTGGATGAGCGCATCAATGGCAGAAGGCAACACAGGAGCAGTACCTGGTGCCTGTTCCTGCGTCAATAGCTGAGCTGTTTTATGCAGATTCTTCGCGCGGGTGTAGTAGCCCAGTCCTTCCCATTGCTTGAGTACAGCATCAAGCGGTGCCTTGCCAAGTGCTTCAATCGAGGGGAACTTTTCCAGAAAAGGGAAATAGTATCGTTCCAGTACCGTTTTTACCTGTGTCTGCTGCAGCATTACCTCGCTGAGCCAGATGGTATACGGGTCGGCTGTGTTGCGCCATGGCAGGTCGGTTCTGCCGTGCCGGGTGTACCAGTGGCGGATTTTGCGGTGTACAGATCTCATCCGCCCCAGCCGTGCATTTTTTTGGAGATAAGCAGGTCGTAGTGTTCGAAAAGATCATCGATGGTATTGGAAGCAACATAGTAGTTCTCTTCAAGCAGTCGCAGCCATTCCCAGCGCTGGGAGTGGTCGCCTTTGGACAGGAAAATCAGAATATTCCCGCCGTTTTTCATAACAGGATGCACCCGTTTGAGGAAATCTTCGCGTATTGCGTCATCAATGTCCGCGGTGACAAACACATAGTCGTAGAGCTTGCCCTGGATCATATAGCGCGGTCTGGTGAGGGTGAAGTTGACAAGCTTGATATGCGGAGCAGTCTGCAAGTGTTTCTGCAGCAAGTTGAAGTATGCGGTATCGAGAGCGTTGATCTGGTATTCATAGCCTTTTTGGGCTGTAAAACTGCTCAAAATTTCGGGTAATGTCTCTCCACTGTCGGCAAAATGCACAATACGTATCATCGGATGGTCAGGGATGATCTGCAGCAGTTGGAAGAGTTTGGTCGCTTCTATAGGTTTCATAGTGGGAGTGTAGCTAAAAATCAGCATAGATGTGTATAATAATTTCAAAAACAGGCCGTGCAATATGCTGAATGCTTCGTTTGTCAACAGGGCGGCAGACGGTTGATGCGGTCATAAAATCACAGAAGGCGGGAGCAGACATGATACGTAAAAAGATATACAATCCGGAATCGGAAGAGAAGACCAACGAACGGAAGATCTTTGGCGGGAATCCGACAGGGATCTTTGAACTCAACGACATCAAGTACCAGTGGGCGTACAATCTGTGGGAGATGATGCTCAACAATACATGGTTTCCAAAAGAGGTTGACATGACACGTGATGTCAACGACTACAAACACCTTACCGATGCAGAAAAGCAGGCATATGACAAGGTGCTTGCCCAGCTGATCTTTATGGATTCGCTGCAAACCAACAACATCATTGATAACCTCAACCCTTTCATTACAGCACCTGAGGTAAACCTGATTTTGGTACGTCAGGCATTCGAAGAGGCATTGCACTCCCAGAGTTATGCAGTGATGGTTGATTCCATCTCTACCAACACGGAGGAGATCTATGAATTATGGCGCCGGGATATGAAACTCAAGCACAAAAACGATGCCATTGCCAAAGTTTATGAAGATCTCTCGGCAGACCCTACCGATACCAATATTGTCAAAGCTATGTTTGCCAACCAGATCCTTGAAGGCATTTACTTCTACAGCGGATTTACCTACCTTTACACGCTTGCCCGTGCAGACAAAATGCTCGGTTCTGCGCAGATGATCCGTTTTATTCAGCGTGATGAGGTAACCCACCTGCTGATTTTCCAGAATATGATCAACACCACCAAACGCGAGCGTCCCGAACTCTTTACCAAAGAGCTGATAGATGAAGTGTACGAAATGTTCCGTTCGGCTGTGAAGCTTGAGAGTGAATGGGGTGCCTACATCACCCAGGGGCAGATTCTGGGACTGACCGATGAGATCATCGAACAGTATATCAAGTACCTTGCCGACCAGCGCCTGCATGCGGTAGGATTTGAAAAACTCTACAATGTGGAACACCCTATCAAGTGGGTGGACAACTTCTCCAAATTCAACGACCAGAAGACAAACTTTTTTGAAGGCAATGTGACCAATTACTCCAAGGGGAGCATTGATCTGGATGACTTTTAAAAAGAGAATGTATGCTGCATAGACGTAAACCGATGGCGGCTCTTGCACTGCAACTGCCGTCAGAAAAACGCTACCAGACCAACCTCGAACAGCTGCTGGAGATGATCCGCAGCCACCCCGAAAGCCGGCTCATCGTCGCACCGGAAGTTTTTTTGACAGCGTATGATTACGAGCATCTTGCCACCGCGGCGAAGTTTTCTGCAAAAGCACTGAAAATACTCAAGCAGGAAACTGATGAGCAGATTCTTGTGTTGACGCTGCTGATTGAAGAAGATGAGCATTTTTACAATCAGGCGGTGGTGATCCACAAACACAAAGTCGTACACCGTCAGGAGAAGGTGAAACTCTTCAAGCTTGGTGATGAAGACCTCTATCTGAGCCCAGGCAAAAAGAAACGCATCAAACCCTTCGAGATAGACGGAGTTACCTATGCGATCCTTATCTGTTTCGAACTGCGCTTCAAAGAGTTGTGGAAGCAGATAGAAGGGGCAGATGTGGTATTCGTTCCAGCACGCTGGGGAAAACCCCGAAAGCACCATCTTGAGATCCTCTCTCAGGCACTTGCGGTAATGAACCAGTGCTATGTTATTGTTTCCAACAGCAGTGACCGCGATATGGCTTCCTCTTCCGCTATTATCTCTCCGAATGGGGATGTGGTGGCAGATGACAGCAAAGAGGCCATTGAAGGGGTGGTTGATTTTCGTGAAATCAAGAAAATACGCCGCTATATCGTTATGGACTGACGCGCACTTAACCGATTTTTTGATAGAATTCTCCCACTACAAGGGAAGAGGACGCATTCGGAAATGATCAAAGCCAGAAACAGACAGCAGCTTGTCAATGAGATCGAGCAGCACTTCAAACTCGACGCACATGTCAAACAGGCCTTTCTGGAAATTGACAGAGAAGCCTTTGTCCCCCCGGAGTTCCGCCACCTCTCCTACAAACTTGACGCCCTTCCCCTTGCTGCCAGCCAGTGGATCTCTTCGCCGCTGACTGTCGCAAAGATGACACAGCATCTGGAGCTCAAAGGAGTCGATTCGGTACTGGAGATTGGCTGCGGAAGCGGCTATCAGGCGGCGATCCTCAGCCGTATCTGCCGCCGCGTATTTACCATAGAGCGTATTGACGAGCTGCTCAAAGAGGCAAAACGCCGTTTCAGCCAGCTGGAGCTGCATAACATCTTTACCCGTTTCGATGACGGACAGCGCGGATGGAAGCAGTATGCACCGTTTGAACGTATTCTCTTTTCCGCTACGGCCAAAGAGGTACCGCAGGTGCTCTTTGAGCAGCTTGCCGAAGGGGGTATTCTTGTCGCACCCATCGAGCAGAGCAAAGACTATCATATTCTTACCCGTTTTTACAAAAAGAACGGACGCATCACTTCTGAGAGCATCGAGCAGTGTCTTTTTGTTCCGGTACTTGACGGCACACAGAAGTAAACTCCCCTGTACTTCAGGCTGTTTCTCTTGTCAGCGTTGACACTTTTTCATTCAACTTATGTTATGATTTACAAAATTGTAAAGTAAGGGCATTCATGGAGAAGCTGATGAAGCCGGCGGAGTACGCCAAAGAGCTTGGTATTTCAAGGCAGGCGGTCTATGCAAAGATCAAACGGGGTATTTTGACAGCGAAGAGTGTCGACGGCAAACTTTACATTGTAGTTGACAGTGATGCTGTGGCAGAGGAAATGACAGAGACCCCGCAGAGGCAGGAGGAAAAACCTGTAACAGAAACTGTGAAACCGGCACGTTCCTCTTCTGCCAAGGCCAAAGACTATGAAGCGCTTCTTGCTGCGAAAGATGAAACCATTGCTGTACTCAAGGGAACGGTCAAGGACCTCAAGAAGTCCAACAAACAGATCACGACAACCCTGCGCGGAGAGATTGACCTGCTCAAGGAGGCATTTCACGAGATGCGCACCCTCTATATGCATCAGATTGAATACCGGGGAAGCGAGCCAGATGCGATTGATGTGGAGAGTGAGACACGAGAGCCGGTATGGGGCGGCGTGAAAAAGTTCTTCAAGGCAGCCGGTATTACCAAGCCCAGACAGCAGGAGAAATTGCTTAAACGTTTTAAAAAGGCGTGGAAAGCCGGTGATGCACGTATTTGCAAGATTGACGGCAAACTCAAAGTCGATCTCTCTGAAAACTATGACGATCTTGTAGGCTGATATGGAACTGCTTAAACGTTTTTCAAAAGAGTACAGCCTTTTTGCCGCCCTGCTCGCCTTTGTGGGAATTCACTATTTTGAACATATACTGGAGGCAACTACTGCAGGCAACCTGATTGGATTTGGCATCCTTTTTGCTGTCATTGTTTATGCGGCAATGGCGGTAGCGCACCATGCGGAGATGCTTGCCGAAAAGTTCGGCGAACCTTACGGTACGCTGATTCTGACGATGTCTGCGGTCATTGTGGAAATTGTCATTATCGTTATTATGATGATGCATGCACACAATCCAGAACTGGCACGCGATACGATCTATTCGGCGGTGATGCTCGATATTAACGGTCTGCTGGGTTTGGCGGCGATCATTGGCGGACTGAAATACGGTGAACAGCCTTACAATGTCGACTCGACCAATTCCTACCTTTCGATGCTGCTGGTTGCCATTGGGATCGCGATGGTGCTTCCCGAATTTATAGACCCTGCCTACCATCAGCGTTTTATGCTCTTCAATGTGCTTGTTTTTGTACTGCTCTATATTATTTTTACCCGGGTACAGCTCAAGTCACACCGCTACTTTTTTGAATACAAGGCACCAGAGTCATCCCAACCCTGCAAAGAGGGGGAAGAGTGTGAACCGCATGCGCCGATCAGCGGCTGGTACCATGGTGTCAACCTTGTTGTCTCCATTGTGATCATCGGTGTGTTGGCAGAGATGCTGTCGCTTTTTATGGGAAATACGCTTGAAGCGTTTGGCATGCCTGCGGTTATTGGTGCGGTGAGTGTGGCGGTCATCTCCGCTGCACCCGAACTCATCACGGCTGTTCGGGCGGCTGTCGACAACCGGATGCAGACGGTTATCAACATTGCGCTGGGCGCATCGCTGGCGACGGTACTGTTGACAATTCCTGCGGTGATTGTCGTTTCCTATTTCCTGGGACTGGAGCTGAACCTTTCCCTCACCCCGGTACAGACAATGCTGCTTGCACTGACGCTGCTGGTGAGTATGGTCAATTTCAATGACGGAGAGACCAATATGCTCGAAGGATTTTTACATGTCATTCTCTTTGTTGTGTTTGTTTTCCTTCTCTTTGTCTAATTGTATGCAAAAGGTGAGGTAATCCCATGTATCGTCTGGCTATACGGCTCTTAGTGGCTCTTTTGATCTTCCTGCTCTTGTTGAGCGGTGCAGCACTGCTGCTTTTTACCGACAGGGGGAATGCCCTGCTGAAACCCTATGTGCAGACGCAATTGAGAGAAGCCACCGGCCTGCCATTGGAATTGAAGCGCTTTACATTGCGTTGGCGTACCCTGCATGCCGATGTTGTAATGCCGGGGGCTGCATTGCGTGTGGATGCTGCCTATGACCCCTTCAGGCTGCGTTACGCCGGAGACTATAGGGTAAAGGCTAAACAGTTTACGTACCAAAAATATACCCTTTCACAGGCTGATGTGAAGGGACGTTTCCAGGGCAGACGGGACGATGTGAGCACATCGGGCAAAGGGACACTGCTTGGGGCGCCTGTGGCGTACAGTGTCGCAGTGGACGAAGGGCGTGTGCGCAAGCTCGAAGCACTCACAAAAGGGACGCCGGTTGCACAAATTCTGGCAGCTGCAGGGATGCCTCCTCTGGCGGAAGGGGAAGCTGATTTAAAGATCGATATGCCGACAATTGGCAAAGAGGGAGCAAAAGGATATGCCCGTCTCGAGGTTGCCAGGGCTTCTCTTAACAGGGTGCTGATCCAAAAGCGTTTTGGCTACTTGATGCCCCAAAATGACCGCCTTTCTCTCCATGCCGAGGCAAAGCTCGATTCTGAGCATATTGATTTTGATGCAAAGATCCGCAGCAGCCTGTTGAATGCTACGGTAGAAAAGGGGCGTTATGATACCAAAGCAGAAAAGATGCAAGCCGTGTACAGGGCTGATGTGCAAGAGCTTGGTGTGCTTACCACGAATCGTTTGCACGGCCCTTTGGCATTGTCGGGAGAACTGCATTTGGATCATGGTCTATTCGGTATTACCGGCCGTACCAAAACCTTTGGAGGGAAAATTGACTTTGCATTTGCAAAAGGAGTGCAGCTCCGGCTGCAGGAAGTATCGGTTCCAAAACTCCTGAAGCTTGCCGGTATTCCGAATCTGCTCGATGGCAGACTGGAGGGGAAAGTACAGCTTGCACAGCTCAATGCTCCTGAGGGCAACTTTGCTTTGAACCTGAAGCATGCTGTACCAAAGCGAAAACGTATTGAAAAACTGTATGGTATAGCCCTTCCTGACTATGGTATATTTACAGCCGATGTTTCAGGAAAAATAAACAAAGAGGTACTTGCCGCAACGGCAAAGCTCCACTCCGGAAAAATAGACCTGAAACTTCCTTCTATTCACTATGCATTGACAAGCGGCAGACTGCAAACAGAGTACCGTGCTGCCATACATACCCCTGCGGGGGAAGTGAGAAGTAAAGGGAAGGCAGATTATAAAAAACAGCTTTCGCTCGAGGGTGTCATCACAGGGCTTGGAAAGAAGATAACATACCGCTACGACGGTACCAAAGCCTCTTTTGACGCGCCTGCTGCAGAGATGGAAAAGCTGGCGGCTTTGGCGGGACTCCCTGTTTATGTGCGCGGGAGAGCAGGTATTACCGTACATATAAGCGATATCAAGCGTCTGGAAGGAACGTATGCGGTGAAGAGCAAAAAGCTGCGTCTGAATCCAAAAACAATGAAGCAGCTGACAGGGAAAGCACTCGACTGGCCGCTTGCAGTAGACACGAGTGGAAAGATGCACAACAAGCACCTTTATGGCGGTGCTACGGTTACCATGCGTCAGGGAACCTTGAAGATTTCAGCGCTCGATTTCAATACCAACAGTGCTGCACTCTTTGCCAAATACCGTCTTGACATTCCCGAGCTGGCAAGACTGGCAGTCCTTACGGGCAAACCGCTTCACGGGAAAATGCTGCTGGCGGGAACATTGCGGCAGCACAACGGGCTGCACCTTGACGGTACGACACAATCCCTTGGCGGATCGGTTGCCTACCGCCTTGATAACACCCTTTTCCAAGCGACACTTGCCTCTGTACCCATGAGCCGGCTTTTGGCCATGATGGGCTATCCTCAGTACTTTATGGGGGCACTTTCCGGTAAAGTGCGTTACGGTCTCAAAAGCAAACGGGGAAATGCCAGCATGCGCATTGCCGGTTTCCGTATCAAGCCGAGTCCTTTGACACAGGCGTTGGCAAAGATATTCCCAAAAGACCCTACCCGTATTATTTACAAGACGACAACACTGAATGCCACCTTCGCTCCCAATCGTGTGCGCTACACACTCCATGCACGAGGCTCCCGCAGCAGACTTGATATTACCGACGGAAGGGTTGATACCCGAAGTGGAAAACAGTATGCAAAACTGAAGTTTGTGTATGAGAAATACACAATTTACGGTACGATCGGCGGTACGACAGCACAGCCGAAGTTCACACTCGATGCCTCCAAGCTCATTGAGCAGAAGGTAGAGGATGCCATTCGTAAAAAAGTAGAAAAAAAATGGGGTAAAGGAGCAGGTGCCCTGCTGAAAGGATTGGGACTTTAACGGAAAAGCTGTATCAGTTTTTCAACAGGCTCCTCGTCCGTAAAGAGTTTGGCATAGCGGATATCATAGCGGGAAAAGTGTGCCGTCAGTGCAGCATCGTTCGCTTCTTTTGCCGCTGTATAACGGGCAAGGCTTCGTTTCCCGAAAAAAGTGTCCTGCTGCTGTGCGGTACGGGGCTCTTCCAGCAGCACTTCCCCCATTGTTTTCGGAAACTCTTCTTCTCTGTGACGCACAATAAGCGCGATCACTTCGTGACGTTGTGCAAGCAGTGAGAGGTCGACAGGTTCCAAAAAATCATGTAAAATCAGTACCAGAGAAGGTTTGTGCAGGCGTCTGAAAAGGTCGTTTACCGATGCTTGAAGATCTATGCCTGTATGCAGCAGCGGGGCGGTGTAAAGCTGCTGGGAAAAGTGTTCAATGTCAAAGAGCTGTTTTGTCGGCGGCGTGCTGATGGTACCATCCGGTGTGTAGGCTACACCGGTAAAAAGGTCATTGCTGTGCTGCGCGGCATACCCCAGCAGTGCTGCAGTCTGTGCCATATGCCGCTGTTTGGCATTATTGTCACCGACATAGACACTGCCGTCCATCATAGCAGCGACAACCACAGAGAGCTCACGGTTTGCATGCAGTTCTTTGATGTAGGGTTTGCCAAGTTTTGCAGTGATGGTCCAGTTGATCTTTCGTATATCATCTCCTATCTGATACTCGCGAAGTTCTGCAAAGTCATACCCCTCACCGTGCAGCCGGCTGAGGTTGTGACCGCTGAGCAGTGTATGTACCTGGTGACGTGCTTTTAGCAGGAGAGCCTTGAAATCGGGAGTCACGGGGTGACCTCTGGTTTAATGAAGAGTGCTGGTATGCATTGCTGTGTAATGCTCTGATTGACAAGAGAGAACGCGTAGGGTGCGTAGCCACGCACCTTCAAACCGTTTGTAAAATAAGCATGTCTGGTTGTCATGTGTTTTAATGGTGCGTGATTACGCACCCTACGCGAAAGCGATTTTCCATTAACTAAGATTGACGCAATCTTACATCGTATTATCATTCCTGCTTCCTACGGAACCGGTACTGTCTCAACGATTTTCGCAATGATCTCATCGGGCTGTACGCCTTTGGCTCTTGCTTCGTAGCTGAGTACGATGCGGTGGCGCAGTACGTCAGCGATGACATAACCGATGTCGGCAGGCGTGACGTAGTCGTTACCGCGAAGGAACGCTTTGGCACGGGAGGCTTTGTACAAGTCGATGGAGGCACGGGGGCTGACGCCGTACATAATGTCTCCGGCGATATTTTCGAGACCGAACTTCTCGGGTTTTCGGGTAGCTGTCACAAGGCTGACGATATACTGTTCGAGTTCAGGGTCGATGTGGATTGCGTCAAGTGCTTTTTGGAGTGTGAAGAGTTCTTCTTTATTGAGTACCTGTTTTACTTCCCCAAAACTTTTGGTTGCCCCCTTGCGCATGATCTCAAGTTCTTCAGTTTCACTGTTGTGGGTGACAACCAGCTTCATCATAAAGCGGTCAAGCTGCGCTTCGGGAAGTGCGTAGACTCCCTCCTGTTCTATGGGGTTCTGGGTTGCCATGACAAGAAAAGGGCGCTCAAGCGGAAAGGTTTCGTCACCAATGGTCACCTGCTGCTCCTGCATTACCTCCAGCAGGGCTGATTGCACCTTTGCCGGTGCACGGTTGATTTCGTCTGCAAGCAGCAGATTGGTAAAAAGCGGCCCTTTTTTGACGCTGAAACTGTGATCTTTGGGGTTGTAGATCTGCGCACCGATGATATCAGAGGGGAGCAGGTCGGGGGTGAACTGTATGCGCTTGAAGTCCAGCCCCAATGCTTTGGCAAGAGCGTTGATGGTGGTGGTTTTGGCAAGACCAGGTACCCCTTCGATGAGGATGTGCCCTTCGCAGAGCAGCCCGATGAGCAGCCCCTCTATCATCCTCTCCTGTCCGATGACTGCCTTGGAGAGCTCCGCTTTGAGTTGTGTGATCTTTTCTGTCATATCAGTCGCTCCTTTGCTTCCTGTTTGAGTTGTTTAAGTGCATGGTCCCCTGTACCGTAGAGGTCGGCTTCGAGTTTGTCAATCACGGGTGCGAAGCGCTGCACATCCTCTGCCATCAGCAGCTGCAACAGCGCTTTTTTTGTTTTGCTCGCATCGATCCGTGCGGTAAGTGGATGTTCCTTTACCCTCTCTTTCTTGTGCCACTTCAGCAGCCACGCACTCAGAAAGCCTGCCCCAAAGGCAAGCAGGTATCCCATAAGCGTACTTAGCTGTCTCCAGTCAGTTTGCAGTGGTGGCGGTGTATCGGTTTTATCGACCAGTACAGCGGTATCGGGGCGGGTGACTTCAATGTGCTCCGGGGGAATGCTAAGCGTGTATTGCTTCCGGGTTTTGGGGTTAAAGGCACGTAGTGTGATAGGTGCTGTGTCAAAACTTTTTCCGGAAGTGAGTGCGAGGTCGTAAACTGCTTTGTAGTGCACGGTGTGTGCATCCACATGTCTGGTAAGTACCGGCTTGCTTGCAAAGAGGCTGACGCCTTCCTGTTTGGGGTAAATGTTTTTAATCAGTGGAGGGTAGCCGTTTCCCTCGATAGTGATGCGCAGAGAAACAGGCGCGTAGGCTTCGACCTTTTTTGGTTTGAAGAGATAGCCAAGTTTGAAGTTTCCTATGAGCTGTGTTCCTTTTGGCAGCGGTTTTACCTGTAGTCTTAGTGGAGGAACCGGTATGTTTGAGTCGGTGGTTTCAAGTTTTTTGAAGTCGTCACGGTCACCTGAGAAGAAGTAGTGCACCTTGTCATCGTTGGTGACACGTTTGGTAAGGTCGAAGTCAATGTCGAGCAAACCGCTTTTAAGCGGAAAGAGAAGGTAGAGGTAATGCTCTTTGGCATGGTGTAGGGTGTTGTCATGCGTGGCGCTGATCTGTTCAACCCGGTATGTACGTTTTGGTTTGATGTCAAACAGAAAGAGCAGAATCGGCTCAGGATTGGTCTGGTTGATATCAACACTCAGTAGTACCGGCTCTTTTTCATACGGTGTGAGAGTACTTGGGTGGATGGTGTAGGTAAAATCTTCTGCGTGCAGCAGGGCACTGAAGAGGACAAGAAACAGTGCAGTCAGCCTACCACGGTTTGGTTTCACGGATATATCCTTTGTTGATCAGTTCGTACACTTTGGAGCTCAGCGGCAGTTTTTGCGGTTTCTGCTCCTCATCCATCAAAAGTTGTTTTTTCTCATTTTGGGTACGCTTTTTGTGTTGCTGCTCGCCGCCCGAGCCCGAACCTGCCCCCGACTGTTCCTGGGCTTTGGGTTTCTTGGCATTGTCATTCTCGTCGCTGCTCTGTTTTGCTTTGCTCTGTGCTCCCTGTGATTTGGGACGGGCCATACCAAGGCTCTTTTTTTTCTGTTCCTCAAGCAGGGCAACGGCCTGCAGGTTGTGCAGTGTGTCGGCATCCTCTCCCAGTTGGAGTGCCTTAGTATAATACATCCTCGCTTTAGCATACGTTCCCTGCATGGCGTATGCATTGCCAAGATTGTAGAAAAGCAGATGCTTAATTTTCGGAGAGGTGGTGCGTATAGAGCGGTAGAGTGCGGCAGCTTTAGGGTAGTTGCCCAGTTTATAGTATGTATCCGCCAGTGCGATCTGACGCTGCAAAGAAGGGGTTTTGACCTTCAGAAGTGCCATTTTGGCGGCATTGTACTCCTGCTGTGTATAGTGGCTGTATGCCTGCTTGAGATAGAGGGTATCGAAAAAGGAGGCGTGCAGCTGTATGCCAAAGAACGCAAAGAACGGCAGGAGTTTTCGCGCAGCGCGCGTGTGTACCGCAAGAAAGAGCAGCAGTGCCAGCAGCAGCGGCAGCTGGTAGAGTTCGGTGTAGCTGTAGCGCAGTTTCTCTATGCTGTTGGTGTCCCTGCTGCCCGCTTCAAAACTTTTGAGAATGGCATCGGCTGTTGCTTCCGGACTGCTTCCTGGGGTAAGGTAGGTACCGTCAAGTGTCTCCGCAAGACGCTCAAGCAGAGGATTGATACGGGAGATGACCAGATGCCCCTCTTTGTCTCTCAGGGGCTTGCCCTGTTCTGTAGGGATGGTACTGCCTTCCGTTGTGCCGAGGGCAAGGATGGTAAGGTGAATATCTGCCCCCTTGAGAGTTCCTGTCAGCGTATCGAGATCCCTCTCCTCCCCGCCATCAGTAATGAGCAGCAGCTCCTTATGGCCGTTTTTGTCTGCGGCAATTTGCTTAAAGAGCTTTTTGAGTGATGTCCCTTTGGTAAGGATGTTCTTGGGCTCAAGCGCTTCCAGTGCTGTTTTGACGAGGGCATGGTCAGTCGTTGGAGGAGAGAGCAGCAGAGGGTTGGTTGTAAAGGCGATAAGCATCACATTGTCCTTGACATCCTTTTGGAGCAGTGTTTCGATGGTTGCCTTGGCAAAGCGGTAGCGGTCGGGCCGAATATCCCGGGCACGCATTGAGTAGGAGACATCCAGTGCGATGATGACATCGCGCGCATCGACACGCTCCTGGGTGATACCTTTCTCAAGCTGTGGTCTTGCAAGTGCAATAAGCAGCAGGGCAATGATGAGCAGATGCATGACGATACGCAGCGAACGCGGCTTGAGCAGGTAGAACGCAAGACCAAGCGGAATAAGCAGCCAGAGATATTGGGGAGCGTGAAAGATCATTGGCGCTTCCTTGCATAAGAGGGGTAGAGCCATAACAGCAGCAGTGTCAGTGCCGCAAGCAGCGGCGGAGTGATAAGCAGCCGTTTGTTGAGGTAGTTCTCTCCGCGTATTTTGCTCGGTTCGAGTGCTGCGATCTCTTTGAAAACCTTTTTAAGCGATGCTGCAGAGGAAGCACCGTAGCTTTTTCCGCCGGTTTCCCTGGCGATGGTCTCAAGCAGTGAGGCATCGTAGTCGCGTTTGGTACCGATGCCGATGGTGTAGATGCGTATGCCCCGCTTCTTTGCCAGTGCGACAGCCTCTTTTGGGGAGTGCTTTCCTGCATTGTGAAAGCCATCGGTCAGCAGTACGATCACTTTTGATTTCGCTTTGCCAAAAGAGAGGGTGCGCATTGCCTGCATCAGCGCGTCTCCAACGGCGGTACTCTCTCCAGCAATGCCGACTGTGGTCATTGTAAGCAGTTTCCCCAGTGCGGCAAGGTCGTAAGTCAGCGGTGAAGCGGTATAGGCAAAGGTACCGAAGACCACCACACCCATATTGTCGTCAAGCCGGTTTCTGGTAAAAGACTGTGCCAGATCGAGAGTGGTTTCATATTTACTCTTGAAGCGGTCTTTGGTGTCGAAGCCGCTTTGTGCCATGGAGCCGGAGGCATCGATGGCAAGGACAAGGTCACGTCCCTTTTTATGTCTGTTGGCACTGCTGTCATAGACAAAGGGTTCGGCCAGTGCTGTAACCATCAGGAGGAAAATGAGTACTTTTAACCACATCTCCCACGAAAAGAGAGGGTGTTCTCTACCCACCCATTTAAGCCTTGGGAAATAGTAGCGGCGGCTATGCTCCCGGCAGAGGAAGAGGCATGGAAGCAGCAGCAGAAAAAGAAAAGCCCATGGGCTACCGAACATAAAATGCATACGCTTATTTTAGCATTTTCGGAATAAGGTTACGATATAATCTTATCAAATCTACGTCGAGGGCAAACATGCTTCCAAAAATGATCATGCAGTGGTTCGCTGCCGTCTGTACCGTACTTATTCTTTCTGTTAGTGCCGTATCTGCTGTGGAAAAGCCGTTTGACGAGCATGCCACAGAGGTAATCTACAATTCTCTTCAGTCCGAATCCGATAAAAGTTTTCTCAAGCATTTTTACAAACAGCTGCTTTTTCTGCCGGCATGGATGCATGAGAAAGGCCCCTCTTCCGCGGCAAAAGGACTCTTCGCAGCCATGAAAGAGGACTTCACGCTTGATCCAAGAAGCAGACTTTACCACGATGCAAGGGATTTTGAGGTTCAGGCTCAGGCACTCTACGCAAACGGAAGTACCTTTTTGCAGAAGATGGAGATGGAGTTCAAAATTACGATGCTTTACAAGGCTTATACTGATTACGCCTACTTTGGCAGCATCAACTGGGGAGCCTTTCAGGCACGTATTGTCAATCTGAAAGTCAACGGCGTGAGTACAGAATGGGTACTGCACCGCCCTAATGTAGACCCTGTCGGCATGGTAGAAAAGGCACTTTTGGGGGCAGACCTTAAAAAAGAGCTTCAGGGTGCTGTACCCACCGCTTACCACTACCGTGCCCTGCAGCGTGCGCTCAAGCACTACATGTCCATCGAAGCGGAGGGTGGCTGGGCACCGGTACGTCTGCATGCCCGCAAACTTAACCCCGGCAAACGTGATCCTGGCGTCTACTCGCTGCGAGAGCGTCTGCGTGTTACTGGAGAGTACCGCGTATGTTCAGAGAGTAGCGAAGACGACCGCTATGACAGTTGTCTTCTCGAAGCGGTCAAACTTTTTCAGACCCGAAACGGTTTGAAAGCCGATGGTGTTGTGGGACCTGCAACGCTGCGAAAGCTCAATATCCCTGTCTCCCGGCGGATCACCACAATCCGTCTTAACCTTGACCGTATCAAGTGGCTCAATCCAAGGCAGCCTCACCATCATATCATCATCAATATTCCCTTCTTTACGCTCTATTTCGAAGAAGATGGCAAGCTGCTTACCTCCATCCGGGTCATTACCGGAAAACCCAACCACCCTACCCCCATTTTCTCTGATGAGGTAGAGATGATCGTCCTCAATCCCTACTGGAACGTGCCAAAAAGCATCATCCAAAAAGAGATGATCCCCAAACTGCTGCGCAACCCCTATGCCCTCAAGCGCGAAGCCATACAGATCTACTCCGGCTGGGGGAAAGATGCAAAGGTTGTCGACCCTGCTTCGGTCAACTGGGCGCAATACCGCTACAGCAAACATGTTCCCTACCGCTTCGCACAGCAACCCGGATACAAGAATGCACTCGGAAAGATCAAGTTCCTCTTTCCCAACAAGTTCTCGGTCTATATGCATGATACACCGACAAAGCGTCTCTTTCTCAGAAACAAGCGTGCTTTCAGTCACGGCTGTGTGCGTCTTCAGGAGCCCAAGAAGCTGCTGGAGACCTTTGCGAGCTTCGAGCCGATCGATATGGAAAAGGCCGATACGATCCTTAAAGGCAAGAAGAATGTCTACATGAAGCTCAAAGAGAAGGTACCGGTTGATATCATCTACCTGACCGCATGGGTGGACTACGACGGCCATCTGCAGTTCAGGGACGATGTCTATCACTACGACGAGATGCAGCTGCAGTCGTACAAAAGGTGGTAAAATGGCGTTTGATTATGCAGTCGTACTGACAGGAAGTATCGCTACGGGTAAAAGCACGGTGGCGCGGATGTTCGAAGAGGACGGTTTTGCCATCATCGATGCGGATACTATTGCACACGAAGTGCTTGAATCGCAGCAGGAGACGATAGCCCGGATGTTCGGCAGTGAAGTTGTTCAGGAGGGCAAGGTGGATAGAAAGGCACTTGGGAAAGTGATCTTTGCCGACCCGCTCAAACGAAAGGCGCTCGAACAGCTGCTTCATCCGCTTATCTATGATGTCATCGAAGCCAGAGCGAAGGAAGAGGATGCAAAGCGCAAGCCCTACATTGTCGATATACCGCTTTTTTTTGAGGGAGGGCGTTACCCCATCAAGTGCTCACTGGTAGTGTATGCTGCGCCGGAGCAGCAGCTGGAGCGTGCCATGGCGCGTGACGGGTTGGATGAAGAGGCCGCGCTTGAGCGTATTGCTTCGCAGATAGACATTACCGAAAAGCGTTTTCTGGCAGACTATGTGATCGACAATACCAAAGACGAAGTACACTTGCGACGTGAATATGAACAGGCCAAAGATGCTATTTTGAAGGAGTTTGCATGACAGTGACCAAATATTCGGCCAACGGGAACGATTTTATTTTTTTTATCGCCAAAGAGAAGGCCGACAGAAGTGAATTAGCCAAGAAGCTTTGCCACCGCCAGAATGGTGTAGGTGCAGACGGTATGGTGGTACTGTTGCCCCATCCGGAGTATGATTTCGAGTGGGAATTCTACAATGCCGACGGCTCGTACGCGGCAATGTGCGGCAACGCCAGCCGTGCCGCAGCACACTTTGCCCACGAAAAGGGTATCAGTAAAGAGGGCAGGGCAGAGTTTCTTACCGGTGCAGGGGTCATCCGCGCAACGATCAACGGCCTCTATGTGGTCAGTGATATGGTTGAGCCCAAAATTCTGCGTACTGACATCGAGGAAGAGGGTGAAACATGGTGGCTGATCGATTCGGGTGTACCGCATTTGGTAGCTGTACGTGACAATATTGATGAATTTGATCTGGAACAGGCTCGCAGACTGCGCGAGAAGTACGACACCAACGTCAATATCTGCCGTATGGAAGGGGACGACACGATGTATGTACGTACCTACGAGAGAGGTGTGGAAGATGAAACACTGGCATGCGGTACAGGCATGGTTGCCTGTTTTATCCGCAACCACAAAGAGGGGAGGGCGGCCGATCAGGTGAAGGTCTTTCCTAAAAGCGGTGATGAACTTTACGTCAGCTATGAAGAGGGTGTTTACCGTTTTGGCGGGAAAGTGACCAAAACCTTTATTGCCGAAACACTGATTTAGAGAGGAAAATATGAAAAAACTGTTATATATCGCCATGCTCATTGGCAGCCTGTTTGGCGGAGAATTTGATGATGCGATGCAAGCCTACAAGGCAGGCAACTACATCCAGGCACTTAACGGATTCTATGTGCTGGCAAAGAACGGCGACCCGCAGGCACAATACAATGTAGGGTTAATGTATGCCCTTGGCAAAGGGACACAGCCCGATGCCAAAAAAGCGATGGAGTGGTACGCAAAGGCAGCCAAGCAGGGCATGTCTCAGGCACAATTCAACCTGGGAGAGATCTATCAGAATCTCGGCGGAGTAGAAGCACATGGATATGAGAAAGCGAAATACTGGTATGAAAAGGCTGCTGCGCAGGATGTTGCACAGGCATATAACAACCTCGGCGCTCTCTATCTTGAAGGCAAAGGCGTAAAGAAGGATATTGAAAAAGCATTGACATACTTCGGTAAAGCAGCCGAGCTTGGCGATGCCAATGCAGACCTGAATCTCGGCATTCTTTACGCCTGGGGAGAGGGTGTCCCCAATGACAAAATGAAAGCCTATGAGTACTTCAAAAAAGCACTGAGTGCCGGCAAGCAGCAGGCCGGAGGTTACCTTGAAAAACTCTGTAAAGAGAGCAGCTGGGTGTGTGAAAAGAAGTAAGTCACCGCTTCTTTCCTGATTTGGGGGAAAACTTAAGCTTTCTTCCTATATAATTTCCACCTACAAAATTTGTGGTCGCGTAGCTCAGTTGGTAGAGCACTACCTTGACATGGTAGTGGTCGTTGGTTCAAGTCCAATCGTGGCCACCATTGCTCATATTTTTTTCTGCTCACTCCAATTTTTCAAAAATCATAGTATAATACTCCCAATTACGTTTGAAAGAGGGAAATCATGGACAAGTCAATGATGGTGTTTATTGCCGTGGGTATAGGTTTTTTTTATGTAGTAACGACGTATGTCGGGGACATACAGAAAGAGGATGACCGTCTTCAGAATACCGGCTATGAACAGGAGCACAGGTTCGACCAGTACTATACTGAAGACAGTATAGGCGAGAAGATACTCGATGTTACCCTTGCCGATCCTCAAACGCAGGTAGCCGCATGGAACAAGAGCCCTCTGAAAAAGGAGTATCTTGAGCTCTTCCCCGACTTCGATACAATGCGTACTTTTATTAAGAATCGTGTGAGAGGGAAGGTACTTATAGAGAAACTCAACAAGCAGATTAAAGATGTTGAAGATAAATTTTTCTCCGGTACAATCGATGCGGAAACTGCCAAGCGTACACTTGGACAGCTCAAATAGTATTTATCTGCACGGATCGGTCATTTGGTTTCTGTCTGCATACAAATAGACTTCTACACGCCGGTTCAGCGCTCTGTTTCTCGGAGTATCATTCGGTGCGATCGGTTTCTCCCATGAACATCCTTTTATGAGCGGACGGCCGTTGACAGCCAACAGGTTGGCAACGCTTCTTGCCCGTCTTTCAGAAAGTGCCTGGTTGTACTCGTAACTTCCCGTATTGTCCGTAAAGCCGGCTACACCCACAATGGTTTGAGGATACTGTGCGAGTACCTGTGCCACTTTTTCCACTTTTGCTTTTGCGCTTGGCTGCAGTCTGTCCGAATTGGTTTTGAACATCATTTTGTCCCGGAACATGATCTTGACATAGGTAGGGTGTTTGGAGACAATGATGTCGTGTCTGGGATCAAGTGCAGCAAGCGGATCATTGTTGACACCGGTACCCAGTGCACGTGCTACGGCATTGGCCTGTTCATCCAGACTGTACCCTATGCCTCCCCCCAGTGCAGCACCGAGAAGTGCCCCGATGACAGCACGTTCTCCTTTGTGGTGTCCTTTTGTGTTGTATCCTATGGCTGCACCGGCCAGTGCGCCTGTCAGTGCGCCTGTTTTGGTGCGGTCATAGCTTTGGTCTTCTACCAGTCCCGGCTGGTTATAGCAGCCGGTAAGCAGCAAGAGTGCAGCACTTGCGCTTAATATGCTTTTTCGATATATCATCATTTCCTCTCCTTTTTATTCATGCCATCCGCCGGTTTCGACGGGTTGCGGATTGTTTTCATCTACCGCGTTGCCTATTAGTCCGCCTACTGCAGCACCGGCAAGTGCACCGAGTGCAGCATTCCTTCCTCTATGGTGGCCGCTATTGTATCCGATTACAGAACCGGCGAGTGCACCGGTAGCTATACCGGTTTGTGTTGCATTGTTTGGTACAACTTCATTCCCTGTGCATCCTGTCAGGAGGAATAGGGAGATACCTGTCATGGTAACGATTAGTTTGCTATACTTCATTGTTCATTCCTTCTGTATGAAATATGACGATTATAGCACGTCATTGCAAATTAATTGTGAATCGTTTTCTCTTTTTGGGTGATTTTTTTATGCCACTCATCGAGTGTCTTCTCAAATCCCATGCCGCTGCTTTCATAAAAATGCATCTGTCTGGGTAAATAAGGTTGTTCAACCCAACCGCCGAAGTCATGGGGATAGCGGTAGGTTTTTGCATGGGTTTTGATATGATCGGGAACAGGATAAATATGCCCCGCTTTGATCGCCTTTTGTGCCCGGTTAATCGCCATATAGGCGCTGTTGGACTTGGGGGAGGAAGCGAGGTAAACCGTCAGCTGTGCAAGGGAAATACGCGCTTCAGGGTAGCCGATATGCTTGACGATGTCGAGCGTGGAAGCAGCAAGGTTGAGCGCATGAGGGTTGGCGTTTCCGATATCTTCACTGGCGAGAATGGCAAGCCGTCTTGCAATGAACTCGGCAGGCTCACCCCCTTCAATGAGACGGGCAAGGTAATAGAGTGCCGCATCGATGTCCGAGCCCCGGATACTTTTGATCATTGCTGAAGCAAGTTCATAGTGGCTTTCGCTTTCACTGCTGCCTGCCTGCATGGCGTGGGGGCGGATGGACTTGAGTGTCTCAAGCGTTACGGGGCTGGAGACGGCGGCAGCGCTTTCCAGAAGGTTGAGCATCGCGCGCAGATCCCCACCGCTGGAGAAGACGAGGTACTCTCTGGCATCTTCCTCCGCTTCTATATGCTCTTTTTGAAGTACGCTGTCCAAAAAAGCATGCATCGCTTCACTGTCGATGGCATCCAGTTTGAAGAGGTGGGAGCGTGAACGCATCGCCGCGCTCAGTGAGTAGTAGGGGTTTTCTGTCGAAGCGCCGATGATGAGCGCATCGTTGTTCTCCATAAACGGAAGCAGTACCTCCTGCTGGTTCTTGCTGAGTCTGTGTACTTCATCGATGAAAATAAGCGGTTTCTGAAGGGCATTGGCATAGGTTTTAAAGATTTTTCGCAGCTCCTCTATCTTGAGAGAGGTAGCATTCATTTCGTAAAAGGGGCGCCCCAGTGTCTGTGCGATGACACGTGCAAGCGTGGTCTTGCCGCATCCGGGAGGGCCGTAGAGAAAGGTGTGTTCGAGTTTGCCGCTTTCAATGAGTTTGCGCAGCACGCCCTCTTTGCCAAGCAGCCGTTCCTGTCCTGCAATCTCGTCAAGGCTGACCGGACGGTACTTGAGTGCCAGGGTACTCATTGTGCCTGTTCATCCTCAACAGTTCTCTTCTTGGCCTTTTTCTGCTCTTTTTTGCGTGCTTTGAGAAAGGCATGCAGATCATCATACTCGCGTTTGGTGAAAAAGCGTGTTTTATTTGTGGGCAGGTTGTTCAGCTCGATACCGCCGAAGGCCACGCGCTTGAGATCAAGTACCTTTGCATCGAAATGTGCGAAGAAACGGCGCAGTTCACGGTTTTTGCCTTCGTTGATGGTCACGCGCAGCTTGGTATAGTTTTTGCCTTCACTCCGAAGCTCGAAGCCTACAAAGGGGGCGAACTCCATACTGCGTATCTTGCTCTTCTCGTGTGCACCGGCAGTAGCATTGTCAAGCACCAGCCCTTCACGCATTGCATCAACCATCTCCTGTGTGAGTGGTTTATCGATCTTGATGTTGTAGGTACGGTCAAGGTTGCTCTCCATCAGTGCCGTAGCGACGTCTACATTGTCCGTCAGCAGCAAAAGCCCTTCGGAGGCATAGTCGAGCCTGCCTACAGGGATAAAGTGCCTGAATTTGCCCGGAAGCTTATGGTAGATGGTGGTACGTCCCCGGTCATCCTTTTTGGTCACCAGCACCCCTTTGGGCTTGTTGTAAACAATGACGGTTACTTCGTTACCCTTCTCTTTGACCATCCGCCCCTTGACAAAGATCCGGTCACCGGGCTGCACCTCGTAGCCAAACTCTCGGATGGGGCGTTTGTTGAGGGTGACCTCTCCTGCTTCAATGAGTTTGTCGGCTTCCCGTCTGGAATATTTGGTATTATGGGCGATATATTTGTTCAGTCTCATGTTTGTGCCTTACTTGCTTTTGATACCTGCATTAACCAGGTCATGAATGTGTAACACGCCTGCTATTTTCCCTTCCTCGTCGGTAATGGGGAGCAGCTGAATACGTGCATTTTCTATAATTTCGAGTGCTTCACTTGCAAGAAGCTCTGTGTTGTGGTAGCTTTTGGGGGCTTTTGTAGCATAGGTATATGCACGCTCATCCATGCTAAAGCCTTCCTGCATGAGTGCACGTCTCAGGTCACCGTCACTGAGAATAGCGCTTAGCTTTCCATCTTCATCGGTAATAAGTACATTGCCGAGTTTCCCCTCACTCATAGTGACAATCGCTTCTTTGAGCGGTGTGGTCTGCGTGATGACCGGTAAATTTTCTGTCCTCATCAGATCTTTGATTTTGACAAAGAGCTTTTTCCCCAGCGCACCGCCGGGGTGGAAAGAGGCAAAATCCTCTTTTTTGAAACCTCTTTGTCTCATCAGTGCCACCGCCAGTGCGTCACCCAGCGCCATCGTCAGGGTTGTCGACGCAGTGGGTGCAGTGTTGAGCGGGCAGGCTTCTTTTTCTACCGAAATGTCAAGCCATACATCGGCATACTGCCCCAGAGAAGAGTTACGGTTTCCTGTCATACCTATTAGCGGAATCTCAAAACGTTTGATGTGCGGCAGAATCTTCGTCAGCTCTTCACTCTCGCCGCTGCTGCTGATGGCAAGCAGGGTATCTTCCCTACCGATCATTCCCAGGTCACCGTGCAGTGCTTCAGTAGGGTGCAGAAAGAAGCTCGATGTTCCTGTTGAGGCGAAAGTAGCCGCCATTTTGGCACCTACAAGCCCCGATTTTCCCACACCGGTGATGATCAGTTTCCCTTTGGTCTGTAAAATGAGTTCGACAGCTTTGGTGAAGTTCTCATCGAGTCTTTCGGCTGCTTTTTGCAGTGTATCCGCTTCGATAAGCAGGGTTTCTTTGGCGCTCTCTATAAGGTTCATGGTTTCGCTCGTTATGAATGGATTGTCAGAATATGATTATAGCATAGATGTGGGCAGGGGAGGGTAGACCTCCCTGTATTGCAGGACTTAAACGACAAAGACGGTAGGTATGATGAGAGGATAGCGCTTTTTGGTACGTACAATATGCTTGCGTACGGCCGCCCTGATTTCGGTTTCGATGACAGTATGCTCAGGGATACCTTTGGCTTTCATATTCAGCAGCATCGTCTCGAGCAGTTGTTCGATCTCTTTGGCGAACTTTTTGTCCTCTTTGTCCGGTACCAAACCGTGTGTGTAGACAACCGGTTTGCCTACCAGTTTTCCTTCACTCTGTGATACCTGTGCGACAATCGTTACGATACCGTCTTCTGCAAGCTTCTGTCTGTCAAGTACAACATCATTTTCTATGGTCATGTTGTTCTGATTGTCGATGTATGTTTTGCCCGACTTGACCGTTTTGACCTTCTTGAGGTATTTGGGTGTGATCTCTACCTGGTCACCGTCGCTCATCAGCAGAATGTTACGCTCATCGACACCACAGGTGACTGCGGTTTTTGCATGTTTAGCGATGTGGTTGTATTCTCCGTGGACAGGCAGGAAGAACTTTGGCTGTACCAGTCTGAGGATGAGTTTTTGTTCCTCCTGTGCGGCGTGTCCGGAGACGTGAATGTCGCTGAACTCTTTGTATCGTACCGTAACCCCCGCTTTCATCAGCAGGTTCATCAGCTTCGAGACACTCGCTTCGTTGCCCGGAATAGCAGAAGCGGAAATGATGACTGTGTCGCTTGGTTTGAGTTTGATATGGCGGTGTTCGTCTGTCGCCATACGGTTGAGTGCCGCCATGGTTTCTCCCTGTGACCCTGTTGTGACAATAAGGATTTCATGGTCAGCATACTTTGGTACTTCATGTACTTCGATGAAGTGTCTATCGTCTATGTCTACAAAGCCCAGAGCACGGTTGGTCTCAACGTTACGCTCCATAGAACGTCCGATGACACAGATCTTTCTGCCATGTTTGACCCCACGCTGCATTGCCTGGAAGATACGGTGTACGTTGGAGGAGAAGGTAGACATAATGACACGTCCCTTCGCCATCTCGAAGAGCTGGTCAAAGGTCTTGCCAACCACGGTTTCACTCTTGGTAAAGCCCGGGTTGTGTGAGTTGGTCGAGTCCGAAAAAAGACAGAGCACTCCCTTTTCTCCATAGTGTGCGTAGCGTCTCAGATCCATTGTATACCCGTCTACAGGCGTGTGGTCTATCTTGAAGTCTGCAGTGTGCATCAATATGCCTGCAGGGGTTTCAATGGCCAGTGAGCAGGCATCGATGATAGAGTGGGTATTGTGGATCCACTCTATCTTCATATCACCGATTTCATACTGTTTACGTTTGGTCACAAAACGGAAATATTTTGAGTCACCTTTGAGGCCGTGCTCGTTGAATTTGTTCTCAATCATTGCCAGTGCCAGCGGGGTACCGTAAATTGGGAACTTCAGTTCCTTGAAAAGGTAGGGAACCGCACCAATGTGGTCTTCGTGGCCGTGTGTAATAACAATGGCCTTGATCTTGTCCTTGATGGTGTGCAGGTAGCTGAAATCGGGTACAAGAATGTCCACCCCGTGCATTGTTTCATCGGGGAAGCTCATTCCCACATCGATGACGATGGCGGTCGTCTCCGTCTCGAGTACGGCCATATTCCCGCCGATCTCTCCAAGTCCTCCAAGCGGGGTGAAGCGCACTTTGCCTTTGGAGTTGAGATCCATCTGCTTCCATGGTGCCATTCTGGCTTCCTGGACGCGTTTGTTCTCTTCAAGTGAAGCACGCATGGTGTCGTTGACGGTAGTGACATTTTTGCGCTTGTTTCCGCCGCGCCCTTTGTTGCCTCCGCTGTTGCGGCTGGTATTGCCGGGCTTTCGGTTATTGTTGTTGGCTTGCTTCTGCCCTTGGCTCTGGTTGCCCTGGCCTTCTTGTCGTGGCTGTCCGCCCTGACGGTTAGGGTTGGATTTTCTGTTACGGTTACGGTTTCGATTGCGGTTTTCGCCGCTTTCGCCGCCGCCGCCATTCTGTCCCTGACCGGGATTATTGTTCTGTCTGTGTGGGTTGGGTCTTCTGTTGCGTTGCGGCTTATTGCCTTCCTGCGTTTTTTGCCCTTGATTTTGATTGTTTTCGTTGGTTGGTTTGCTGTTTTCCATCTAACATATCCTTTAATTCATTATATAGCAGATGATACATCGATGTCCCAGCTTCATGAGGCCGCAAGTTCGGATCGAGATCCAGTTTTGCGAAAGTCTCTGCAACTCTATCTTTTGAGAAAGCGGCAGTAAGATTTTTGAAAAGCTTTTTGCGCGGCTGCGCAAAAGCGACCCTGAGGAAGGCTTCAAACTTTTCATCATTCAGACTACGGTCTTTCTCTATTAAAAGCACGGCAGAGGTTACCTTGGGCGGCGGAATGAACGCTTCGGGTTCTACCTCGAAGCAGAGCGTGGCCTTCCCGACGCTCGAAGCCAGTACGGAGAGGGCAGAAAAGGCCTTCTCGCCGGGTTTGGCAGCGAACTTGACGGCAACTTCCTTCTGAACCATGACCAGTATGGACCGGCACCGTTCATCCTTGAAAGCTTTCAATATGATATTGGTTGCAATATAGTAGGGGAGGTTCGCTACCAGATGATAAGGTTCATCCAGAAGAGCGCCTTCCCCCCAACGCTCAAGCACATCTCCGCAGCGCAGTTCGAAGTGTCCCTGTGAGATAGGGGCTTCAAATTCCGTTGAAAGATGCTCGCATAGTCTTTTATCAACCTCAAATGCTGTGACATTTCGAGCTTTTACAAGCTCTTTGGTTAAATCACCTAAGCCAGGCCCGATCTCGGCAACCTTCAGGTTGTCCTCGGGCATCGCTTGGATGATTTTCTGCAGGTAGAAACTGTTTTTCAGAAAATTCTGGCCGAATTTTTTAGAAGCAAATTCTGCCAAATTGTCGTTTATCATACTGTAATCTACCTTTATAGCCAATGGCTAAACCCCTATTTGGGATAATTTTTGTATAATCTTACCATAAATTTGCCCAAAATGGCGGTAAAAATGGAGAAAGCATGGACTATTTTGCAAAACGCATCATCCCCTGTCTCGATGTAGACGGCGGACGTGTGGTAAAGGGGGTCAACTTTGTCGGCCTCCGAGATGCGGGAGATCCGGTCGAAGTAGCACGCCGCTATAACGAGGAAGGTGCGGATGAATTGACCTTTCTCGATATTGGAGCAAGTCATGAGGGACGTGATACCATTGTGGATGTCGTAAAAAAAGTTGCCCAGGAGGTATTCATCCCTCTTACTGTTGGTGGAGGTATACGCAAGCTTGAAGATATTTATGCACTGCTCAATGTGGGATGTGACAAAGTAAGTATCAACTCTGCCGCCATCAAACGACCGGAATTCATAGAAGAAGGTGCAAAACGTTTTGGTTCCCAGTGCATTGTTGTTGCCATCGATGCCAAGCGTGTGGGAGAGGGTGAGTGGCACATATTCACACATGGCGGCCGTAACGATACGGGCATCGATGCTGTAGCCTGGGCGAAAGAAGCTTACGACAGAGGTGCGGGTGAGCTGCTGGTCACTTCAATGGATGCAGACGGCACCAAGGCGGGCTTCGACAATACACTCAATCGTGCTATTGGTGAAGTGGTCAACATCCCGGTCATTGCCAGCGGCGGGGCGGGGACAATGGAACATATGAAAGAGGCATTTACCGAGGGGCATGCTGATGCAGCACTGGCAGCCTCCATCTTTCACTTCAGAGAGATCGACATTATGGATCTCAAACGCTACCTCAAGGCAGAAAACATTCCGGTGAGGCTCTGATGATCGTATGTGCGGGTCGTATCGAACAATTCGATTTTGCCCGTCCTGTCGGTATTGGCATGATTGAATCGGCGATCACACTGACACAGTTATGCATAGAGGAAAAGCCTGAAGAGATTCTCTTTGTAGGTACAGCAGGTGCCTATGGAAAATATGAGATTTTTGATATTGTATCATCACATACAGCAGCCAATATTGAACAGAGCTTTTTTGAAGGAAATGCCTATTCTCCTATTTCAGATGTGTTGGATGGCATTTCCTGTGATGGTACAGGGAAAGTGCTTTCCAGGGTTTCACGTGAAACAAAAAATGCCGTGATTGTCAACTCGTCAAACTACATAACGACCAACAGGGCATTATGGGAACATTATACAGCTCGCAATATATACCTGGAAAATATGGAGTTTTTTGGTGTACTACAGGCGGCGAAGCAGTGTGGTATTCCTGCCTCTGGATTCTTCATTGTCACCAACTATTGTGACGAGAATGCGCACAGAAATTTTGTAAAAAACCATCAAGAGGCGATGAATCGACTCTCGATATATATGAAAGAAGGGATTAAACAGTGAAAGGACATCTCGTCAAATGGGATTATAAAAAAGCGTTTGGCTTTATTGCGCCAGATGATGGTTCCGAAAATATATTTATACATATATCAGATTTTAGAGTAAAAGGTTATCGTCCAAAGGTTGGTGATGTGATTATGTATGAAGTTGGTAGAGGAAAAGATGGTAAGAAAAAAGCTATTCGAGCCTATACCCAGAATATTAAGACTGAGCATTCCGCGTTGTCTAATCGTACAATACACCCATATGCTGAAAAAAAGCCGAAAAGAAGAAGGCTTTTTTCTTCTAGAAGGATTAAGCTTCTAATATCATTGGCGATACTACTTGTTATATTTGGTAAATTTCATTTTTTTGATAAATCAAACAGTAATAGACTACCAGTAGTTGGCCATTCATATAATACAACATATAAAGAGTCTATTGAAGAAACTGATGATTTTAGTACTTTTATGAAAGAACAGGAAAAATTTAGAGAGAAACATACAAAAAAAACTTTAACACACCATAATAGTCAAACTATGGATCGATGTGATGGAAGAGAATATTGTAGCCAAATGAATTCATGTGAAGAGGCAAAGTACTTTATAAATCACTGCCCAAATACAAAAATGGATGGAGATGGTGATGGGATACCCTGTGAAAGCCAGTGGTGTGGACATTAAAATGAGGATAATATGAAAAAAATCATTCAAGACTTAACCAAACAAGAGCTGGCAGAGAATATCAAGCCGGCATTCAGAGCCAAACAAATCTACCAGTGGATTTACCATAAGTATGCAACTTCATTTGAAGAGATGAAAAATTTGCCAAAAGGACTTCGGGATGAGTTGGAATCGGAATATACACTGACACCGCTCAAGACGGTGACGGTACAGGACAGCATCGACGGCAGCCGAAAATATCTCTTTGAACTGCATGACGGTCATACTGTTGAAGCGGTCTTGCTGCTGATGCGTGACAAGGAGTACCATGAAGATGGCTCTGTGAAGCATCAGGAGCGCTATACAGTCTGTATCTCCTCCCAGGTAGGGTGCAAGGTAGGGTGTGCCTTTTGTTTGACTGCAAAAGGCGGTTTTATGCGAAATTTGACCCCTGGAGAGATTGTCGAGCAGCTGCGTTTGATCAAAAAGGACAATGATATTGCTGCCAACCGCCGTGTCAACATTGTTTTTATGGGAATGGGTGAGCCGCTTGACAACCTCGATGCGGTTGCCAAATCGGTAAAAATCTTCGCAGACGAAGAGGGAATGGCGATTGCCCCACACCGACAGACTATCTCAACTTCTGGTCTCAGCAGCAAGATCGAGAAGCTTGGGAAAATGGAGCTTGGCATCAATCTTGCCATCTCACTGCATGCGGTCGATGACGAACTGAGGCAGAAACTTATGCCGATCAATAAAGCCTACAATATCGAGTCGATCATCACCGCAGTCAAAAACTTTCCTGTCAACGACAGGAAGCGTGTGATGTTCGAATACCTTGTCATCAAGGATGTCAACGACGACATCAGTGCGGCAAAGAAGCTGCTCAAACTCCTCGACGGTATCAAGGCAAAGGTCAATCTCATTTACTTCAACCCCTACGGCGGAACAGAGTTCAAGCGCCCGACCGAAGAGGATATGAAGAAGTTTCAGGAGTATTTAACCAAAAGAGGACTACATTGCACCATCCGCGAGTCCAAGGGGCTCGATATTTCCGCTGCCTGCGGCCAGTTGCGCGAGCAGGAAGCCAAAGGAGAGGTGTAGTATGCCTGATGTACAAATTGGAATGTTGGTATTTATTGTGCTGGTTGTCGGTATCGGCGGCGGCTGGTTTGTCTATGAAGCGAATAGAAGCGATGACGAATAGTCACGCGTTGCGTGAAGTGAAGAATTAATAGTGAACAGTTTTGGTAGGCTTTTCGTTCCGAAAAACTTTTATTTCTGTAGGGTGCGTAGTCACGCACCTTCAAGCCGTTGATCGAAAATAAACGTTACTCTTACCATACAGTTCAAAGGTGCGTGACTACGCACCCTACGTGAATTCACTCATTAAACTTCCGCTTTTTTATGGAACATATCTCCCCCTTCATCCCTGCAAAATCAACTTTACTCTCAATAAAATAGGTTGCTCCGTAAGAAAATTTCAGTGTCTGTGCATGAAGCATCAGCCGTGTAGCACCCGTTTGCTCAAGACGTTGCTGTGGTGTAAGGATATCTTCTAAATATGCATTGGCAGTTTGGAATGTTGTACCGTAAATGGGGTCACCCAAAATAGGGTGTTTCACGTGAAACAAATGAACCCGAATTTGGTGTGTTCTCCCTGTGAGGGGATAGCAGGCGACCAAGGTTGCATCCAGTTTCGCATCATAATGCAGCGGTTTAAAGTCTGTACGGGAGTGTTTCCCATTATTGTCGATAAATACTTTGTGTTTACATTCTGAATAATCATTATTGATTTTAATGGGTTCATCTACAAAGAATGGCTCTGTGAGTTTACCGTCAACCCAGGCAAGATAACTTTTGTGGATTGTCTTTTTTTCAAAGGCACTTTTGAGGAAGTTCTCTGCCTTTTTATGCTTACTGGCAAGCAACAGACCGGAAGTTTCCATATCAATGCGATGGGTTGCATTGGCATTTTCTCCATGCAAAGCACGTATCTCATCAAGCATGGAGTAGGGGGTTTCCATTTTGTTGGGGTGAACCAATACACCGGAAGGCTTTTCGAAGATCATGAAATCTCTGTTTTGGAAGAGGGGTTTTACTCCGGTACCTGCGGGCTTGAAATGGACGATTTCTACTTCTCCGGGCTGCAGTTTTGTTCCTGGATTGTAAATGGATTCCCCGTCAACAAGCAGGCGTCCTTTGCAGACAAGGCGTTGCGCCTGCCCTTGCGTGAGGTTGAATGTACGCATTACAAAAAGGAAGGCTGGCATGGCTTGTTTCACGTGAAACTTCTCTTTGACGAACGGCATCTCTCACCTCTTTGTAACAGCTATTTTGGTAGAATAGTACCAAAATTTTACACACATAAGGGTTAGTATGGTAGAACGTTATTCGCGTAAAGAGATGGCAGACAATTGGACTATGCAGGCGAAGTATCAGGCATGGCTTGATGTTGAATTGGCAGTCGTCAAGGCATGGAACAAACTGGGGCTTATCCCTGACGAAGATGCTGAGAAAATTGTTAAAAATGCAGGTTTCTCCGTTGAACGTATCGATGAAATTGAAGCAGTGACCAAGCATGACCTCATTGCATTCACCACTTCTGTTTCCGAGACACTGGGTGAAGAGAGCCGATGGTTCCACTATGGTATGACAAGTTCTGATACGGTTGATACGGCAGTAGCACTGCAAATGGTACGTTCTCTCAAAATCATTATCGAAGATGTAAAGATGATGATGGAGTCAATCAAAAAACGTGCTTATGAACACAAAAAGACACTGATGGTCGGACGCAGCCACGGTATCCATGGTGAACCTATCACCTTTGGTCTGGTACTGGCAGTCTGGTATGACGAGATGGCACGTCACCTTAAAAACCTTGAAGAGACAATGGAAGTCATCAGGGTAGGGCAGATCAGCGGTGCGATGGGCAACTTCGCACATGCCCCGCTTGAGCTTGAAGAGTATGCCATGGAGGAGCTTGGGCTCAAGCCGGCTCCTGTTTCCAACCAGGTGATCCAGCGTGACCGCTATGCACGTCTGGCTTCTGCCCTGGCGCTGCTTGCTTCTTCAGTGGAGAAGTTCGCCGTACAGGTACGCCACTGGCAGCGTACAGAAGTGTATGAGGTGGAAGAGTATTTTGCCAAAGGGCAGAAAGGCTCCTCTGCAATGCCACACAAGCGTAACCCCATTCTTACCGAAAACATTACAGGACTCGCACGTATCATCAGAGCCTACGCTACACCTGCGATGGAAAATGTTGCTCTCTGGCATGAGCGTGATATTTCCCACTCTTCTACAGAGCGTTTCTGGCTGCCGGACTCTTTCATTACGACTGACTTTATGCTCCACCGTATGAACGGGGTCATTGCCAATATGACCGTTATGCCTGAAAACATGATGAAAAACCTCAACCTTACCGGGGGACTTGTCTTTTCACAGCGTGTACTGCTCGAACTGCCCAAAGCAGGTGTCAGCCGCGAAGATGCCTACAAGATCGTACAACGTAATGCGATGAAGGTCTGGGAAGAGATCCAGCAGGGGAAACCGACGGTCAATGAAAAGGGAGAATCTCTATACCTTCAGTATCTGCTTGAAGACAAGGAACTTAGAGAGAAGCTCAGTGAGGAACAGATCAGAGAGTGTTTCAACTATGACTACTACACCAAGAATGTCGATAGAATTTTTGAGCGGGTTTTTGGTAAATAACCGTATCTGAAAGGGGGCTGCCTTCATGCATGCAGCCTCTTGTTTTGGTTGACATTGTTGTCAACTTTCTTCTTGACAACCCCTTCTTTGTAATTACAATCCCTTATAAAAACATTGCCTAAAAATGATACAGAATTTCAAACGTAATTAACCATAATTTGAGTAAAATCGGGTAATCTTTTTGCCCCGATCTGAGGGGTAGTAAAATGTCACAACAATGTTATTTTGTGGCGATAATTCAGGAGTATGTATGATTCGTGTTGTAAAGAGGAACGGTAGGGTAGAGACACTGGATGTCAGCAAGATCCAGAAGTATACATCGGCAGCGGTAGAAGGGCTTGCAGGCGTAAGCCAGAGCGAGCTTGAAGTCGATGCCAAGTTGCAGTTCCGTGACATGATCACCTCTGAAGAAATTCAGACAACACTCATTAAGACCGCTGTGGACAAAATCGATATTGACCGTCCCAACTGGACTTTCGTTGCTGCACGTCTTTTTCTCTACGATCTCTACCACAAAGTTACCGGTTTTACCGGATATAATCATTTGCGCGAGTATTTCGAAAAGGGAGAGAAAGAAGGGCGTATCGTCCTTGGTCTGAAAGAGAAGTATGACCTTGATGATCTCAACGACTATATCAAACCGGAACGTGACCTTCAGTTTACATACCTTGGTATTCGAACGCTTTACGACCGTTACCTTATTAAGGACAAAAAAGGGATCCCCATAGAGCTTCCTCAGCAGCTCTTTATGGCAGTGGCGATGTTTCTGGCACAGAACGAATTTGACTGCCAGACCTGGGCAAAGAAGTTTTACGACATCCTGAGCAAGTTCGAAGTCATGGCGGCTACACCGACACTCTCCAATGCACGTACACCGCGGCATCAGCTCAGTTCATGTTATATCGGTTCGTCACCGGACAACATTGAGGGAATCTTCGATGGTTACAAAGAGATGGCACTGCTTTCCAAGTTTGGCGGCGGTATCGGATGGGACTGGATGCAGGTGCGGGGCATGGGCTCTTTCATTGACGGGCACAAGCATGCAGCAGGGGGTATTGTACCGTTCCTGAAAATTGCCAATGATGTTGCTATTGCCGTTGATCAGCTCGGTACACGGAAAGGGGCGATTGCAGTGTACATCGAGCCGTGGCATGTGGATGTGAAAGATTTCCTTGACCTCAAAAAGAACTCTGGAGAGGAGCGCCGACGTGCGCATGACCTCTTCCCTGCACTCTGGCTCAATGACCTCTTTATGGAGCGTGTGGCAAACGATGAAATGTGGACACTTTTTGATCCGTATGAAGTAAAGGAGTTAACCGAACTTTACGGAGAGGCATTTGAAAAACGCTATGTAGAACTTGAGCACAGCGATGATGAAATTACCCGTGAACGTGTTTCTGCCAAAGGACTCTGGAAAGAGATTCTTCGTTCCTATTTTGAAACAGGCAACCCTTTCCTGACATTCAAAGATACGGCAAACCGTGCCAACCCCAACAAACATGCAGGTATCATCCGCAGTACCAACCTTTGTACAGAGATTTTCCAAAATACCAGCCCCAACTACTACAAAACACGTTTCCGCTTCGTTGACGGGACAGTAGAGTCGTACGATGAGAATGAAATGTTGACAGTTGACAGTGGTGTGACTAAGCCGGCCAAGAAGGTAACGGCGCTTGACAGCCTTAACGGTAAACAGATATGGATCGTTGACAAAGAGTGCATTGACGGTGATACGGCTGTCTGTAACCTCGCATCAGTCAACCTCTCCAAAATCAATAGCAAAGAGGATTTTGAACGGGTCGTACCCATTGCCGTACGAATGCTTGACAATGTTATTGACCTCAACTTCTATCCGTTGGCAAAAGTGAAACGTACCAATGAAAAATCACGTTCCATTGGTCTGGGTGTCATGGGTGAAGCGCAGATGCTCGCTGAACAGAAAATAGAATGGGGAAGTGCAGAGCATCTTGAAAAGATCGATGAGGTGATGGAATCATTCTCTTACTACACGATTGAAGCGTCCAGTAACCTGGCTATTGAAAAGGGTACCTATCCCAATTTTGAGGGCTCCGACTGGTCCAAGGGAATTTTCCCGATCGACAAGGCGAATGAAAATGCCTGTAAGCTCGTTGACAGAGGCGGGCTCTTCGGATACACCCATGATTGGCAGAGGCTTAAAGAGAAAGTCAAACAGGACGGTATGCGCAACGGTTACCTGATGGCGATTGCCCCTACAAGTTCCATTTCCATCCTCACCGGCACTACACAGGCAATAGAACCTGTCTACAAGCGCAAGTGGTTTGAAGAGAATCTCTCCGGGCTCATTCCTGTTGTCGTACCGAACCTCTCTCCTGAGACCTGGCAGTACTATACCCCGGCATATGACCTCGACCAGAATATGCTCATTAAAGCCGGCGCCATCCGTCAAAAGTGGCTCGACCAGGGACAGTCGTTGAATATTTTCATTACCCTCGACAAGGCAAGCGGAAAATACTTGAACGAAATTTACATGAATGCATGGAAATTTGGATTGAAATCAACCTACTACCTGAGAAGTCAGTCCCCTGAGAGTACGAATGATGTCGAAGACAGAAGTCAGGAGTGTGTCGGGTGTCAGTAAAAGAAAGCCAATTTCATGGTTGATGACACACATACCATTCCGTCATTCCTGCGAAAGCAGGAATCTTTGCGTCAACTTGTTGAACAACGTCAAGACCCCGGATCAAGTCCGGGATGACAAACATCCATTTACACCAAAAACTCCAATCTTTATTTAAGCAATGTAGCAGCCAAAATAAGCCGTTTTTACCCTTTTACCAATCTCAGGTATGAAAAAAATAAAAAAAGTGCTTATCATGGCATCTGTTTTTGGGTGTTTTGTAGGGTGTTGTCCCATGACAACACCTTGAAGTTTATGCTGAAATGAAAGTTTTGGTTACAAATTATATTTTTGGTGTTGTGAAGGCGACCAAAGGAAGTGCCTATGGTGCACAACACCCTACAGGAATTTATTCGCCCGTATAGAGCTGTCTCGGTCTGGCAATTTTGGAAGAGGGGTCTTTTTTAAACTCTATCCACTGTGTGATCCATCCAACGGTTCTGCC
>JALUXB010000028.1 GCA_027019175.1 Sulfurovum sp.
TTCTTATTCCCGGAATGCGTAAAGCAAGCTGGTAAGGAGAAGTAAAAGATGATGACAGATATAATTGCAGACTCACTGACTCGTATCAGAAACGCTGCGCAGAGAAAACTGGATGTTACGACACTTCTTCACTCCAATATGATCGAGGCGGTTGTACAGATCTTTGTTGACAAAGGTTACCTCGAAAGTTACAAAGTGAAAGAAGACGGCAACAAGAAGACGATCAAAGTCGTTCTGAAATATGACGACAATGAGAAGAGCGTGATCAATGAGATTAAAAAGATCTCCAAGCCCGGTAGACGTGTTCACAAGGGTAAAGAAGAGATCAGAACATTCAAGAACGGTTACGGTACACTGGTTGTTTCTACAAGCCAAGGCGTACTTGCCAACGATGAAGCGTACAAGCGCGGTATCGGCGGCGAAGTAATCTGTAGTATTTGGTAAGGAGACAAGATGTCAAGAATAGGAAAAAGACCAGTAACTGTCGCAAGCGGTATTGAGGTATCTCTCGACGGTACGACTCTCGTGGCTAAAAAAGGCAATCTTGAAAAGAGACTTGAGACACACGGACGTGTCGGTGTAAATATCGACGGTAACGAAGTGACTTTCATCAGAAAGGGTGACGACAAGCAGTCTGCCGCTTTCTGGGGAACCTACAGAGCGCTTTTCAACAATATCATCATCGGTCTTGACAAGGGCTTCCAGAAGTCACTCGAGATCAACGGTGTCGGTTACAGAGCGGCAGTCCAGGGGAAAACACTCAACCTGCAGCTTGGTTTCTCGCACGACATCAACTTCGAAATCCCTGAGGGACTCGAAATCACTGTCGACAAGAACATCATTACCATCAAAGGTAGCGACAAGCAGGCAGTAGGACAGGCAGCAGCCGAGATCAGAGCATACAGACCACCTGAGCCTTACAAAGGAAAAGGTGTGAAGTACACGGATGAAGTTATCATCAGAAAAGCCGGTAAAGCGGCCGGTAAGTAAGGGGCGATAGATGTTAAAAAGTATTCAGAAAAGAAAAAACAAACTTCGCGCTCAGAGAAAAGCGAGAGTAAGAGGCAAGATCTTCGGTACTGCCGAGCTGCCTAGACTCTCAATCTACAAGTCAAACAAGCACGTCTACGCTCAGGCGATCGATGACAATGCAGGTGCTACACTTGCTGCAGTTGACGGTAGAAAGCTCGGACTCAAAGCGAACAGAGAAGACGCGAAGAAAGTGGCTGCCGAAATGGCGAAAGCACTTGCTTCTAAAAACATTGAGACAGTTGTATTTGACAGAAACGGTTACCTCTACCATGGTGTCGTTGCCGCATTCGCAGATGGCCTCAGAGAAGCCGGAATTAAGTTTTAAGGAAGCATGATGGAAAATCAAGAAATCGAAAAAGAATTCGAAGAAGTGATCGTAAACATCGGTCGTGTTACCAAGGTTGTCAAGGGTGGTAGACGATTTAGATTTACCGCACTTGTCGTCATCGGTGACAAAAAAGGTAACGTTGGTTACGGATACGGAAAAGCCAAAGAAGTTCCCGACGCAATTAAAAAAGCGGTAGATGATGCTCACAAGAATCTTGTGAAAGTGAATATCAAAGGAACAACGATCGCACACGACATTGAGCACAAGTTCAATGCAAGCCGTATTGTTCTGCGCCCGGCAAGTGAAGGTACAGGGGTTATCGCAGGTGGAGCTGCACGTCCGGTACTCGAACTTGCAGGCGTACAGGATGTACTGTGCAAATCGATCGGTTCAAACAACCCAAATAACCTGGTAAGATGTACAATTCAGGCACTTACCAGAATCAAATCGTAAGGGGTATAGTATGGGTCTACATAATTTACAGCCGGCTCCCGGTTCTACTCGCAACAGAAAGAGAGTAGGACGCGGACAGGGGTCAGGTACAGGTAAAACAGCAGGTCGTGGTAACAAGGGTCAAAAAGCAAGATCTGGTTACAGCAAGAAAAGAGGTTTCGAAGGTGGGCAAATGCCACTCTATAAGAGACTTCCTAAAGTTGGATTTGTTTCAAAAGTTGAAAAACCGTATGTCATCAATGTCGACAAGATCAAAGCAGTCGCAGAGCTTGACGAGATTACACTTGAGAGTATCAAAAGCGTACACAAGTTGCAAAAAACCGTTACCAGAGTCAAACTGATCGGTTCATCTGCAAAAGATCTTGCAAGCAAGATCAAAGATGACGCTGTCACCACAAGCGGAAAATAATCATGGGTAATGCTTTAACTCAAAAAATCCTGATTACATTGGGATTCCTTTTTGCGTACAGAGTTTTAGCCTATATTCCTACTCCGGGGGTTGATTTGACGGTTATCAAAGATTTTTTTGATAACAATACAAACAACGCCCTCGGGATGATGAACATGTTCTCCGGTAATGCCGTGAGACGTTTGAGTATCATCTCGTTAGGTATTATGCCTTACATCACAGCTTCCATCGTTATGGAACTCCTCGCAGCAACTTTCCCCACACTCGGCCAAATGAAAAAAGAACGTGACGGTATGCAGAAGTATATGCAGATCATTCGTTATTTCACCATCTTTATTACTGTCGTACAGGCTATTGGTGTATCCATGGGGCTGCAGAGTATGACCGGACGTGAAGGGCAAAGCGCGGTAATGATCGATCCTGTAACCTTTACGGTATTGACAACCTTTTCTATGTTGACAGGTACAATGCTTTTGATGTGGATCGGTGAGCAGATTACGCAGAAAGGTATCGGTAACGGTATCTCCCTGATTATCTTTGCCGGTATTGTTTCGGGCATTCCTGCAGCAATAGGAAACACAATCCGTGCGGTCAATGCGGGAGAAATGAATTTCCTGGTTGTTTTGGCAATTCTGGCAGTAGTGCTTGTGACCATTCTTGTCATTATATATGTGGAACTGGGAGAACGCCGTGTGCCTATCTCATACTCACGCAAAACAATCATGCAGAACCAGAGCAAGCGTGTCATGAACTACATCCCTATTAAGGTGAACCTTTCAGGTGTCATTCCTCCAATCTTTGCATCAGCGGTATTGATGTTCCCATTGACAATGCTGCAGGCAAGTACGAATCCGGTGTTGACTGCCATTGCAGATGCATTGAGTCCGGGAGGTATCGTCTTTAACATTGCGACCTTCTTCCTTATTATTTTCTTTGCATTCTTCTATGCCTCTATTGCATTCAATGCGAAAGATATTGCAGACAACTTGAAGCGACAGGGCGGGTTTATCCCCGGTGTCAGACCCGGCGAACATACCAAAGAGTTTCTCAACGAAGTGGCAAGCCGTCTGACAGTGTGGGGTGCGATCTATCTTGGACTTATTTCGACAGTACCGTTCGCAATCATTTCGGGTATGGGTGCAAGCTTCTACTTTGGTGGGGTTTCAGTGCTCATTATTGTTCAGGTAGCACTCGATACGATGCGTAAAATAGAAGCACAGCGTACGATGAACCAGTATGATACACTGGGTAATGTAGGTCTCTAATGGCTATTGCAATTCGAAAACCCGATGAGATCGCCAAGCTCAAAGCAGCTGGCGAGATTGTCGGCAATACACTTCAGTATCTTCAATCTATAGTAAAACCCGGTATGACACTCAAAGAGATCGATGCGCTCGGTGAAGCATATATCCGTGAGGCAGGAGCAGTCCCGTCATTTAAAGGGCTCTACGGCTTTACCGGTTCGGTCTGCACTTCACTTAATGAAGTCTGTATCCATGGTGTTCCTGATGATACAGTGGTCAAAGAGGGTGACATTCTCGGACTGGATATCGGTACAAAGCTTGACGGTTACTTTGGAGATGCGGCAATTACAATGCCTGTCGGTGAAGTTTCCGAAACAGACAAGGCGCTTATAGCATGTTCGAAGGGCGCACTCTATCATGCGATCGAACAGATTAAACCGGGCATGCGTTTTAAAGAATTGACCAAGATCTTGGAAGACTATATTACCGAAGCCGGTTTTGTTCCCCTTCGCGACTATTGTGGTCACGGTATTGGCACCAAACCGCATGATGAACCCAATATTCCCAATTATCTTGAGGGTAAACCCAACCAGGGACCCAAGATTAAAAATGGCATGGTCTTCTGTCTTGAGCCGATGGTATGTCAAAAAAGCGGTACGCCGGTATTGCTTGATGATGAGTGGTCGGTAGTGAGTGATGACGGTCTGCGGACTGCACACTATGAGCATCAGGTAGCGGTGGTTGACGGCAAAGCTGTCATCCTCACGGAAGCAACGGCTTCTTCGTAAACGAAAAAGGATAAACGACATGGCAAAAGATGACGTAATCGAAATCGACGGAAAAGTGGTAGAAGCGTTGCCTAACGCAACCTTCAGAGTAGAATTGGATAACGAGCATGTGGTACTGTGCCATATTGCCGGAAAGATGCGTATGCACTACATTAAGATCCTTCCCGGAGACAAAGTAAAAGTTGAACTGACTCCATACAGTCTTGATAAAGGGCGTATCACCTTCAGATACAAATAACATACGGGGTGTTGACCGCCCCATGTTTCATACTGCTGCTTAAAATGGTGCGTAGTTACGCACCCTGCGGGAAATCTCCAAATATAAGAAAAATTCAAGAAACATTTCGGTATAATCCCTGTCCCTATTACTATAGGTAGTAGGAAACTGCGCGAAGAATCTTTGATTGATTCGCACCGATCACTCAAGGGTTGGATGCCCTAAACTCGGTCATCCACGCAAACAAAGGGTGCAAAAATTTACAGGAGTCACCATGAAGGTCAGACCATCAGTTAAAAAGATGTGCGATGATTGTAAAATCATCAAGCGCAAGGGTATTGTACGCGTGATTTGTAAAAATCCAAAACATAAACAGAGACAAGGATAAACATGGCACGTATTGCAGGTGTTGATTTACCACAGAAGAAAAGAATGGAGTATGCACTGACATACATCTATGGTATCGGTTTGACAACGTCAAGAAAAATCCTTGACAGAACAGGTATCAGCTACGACAAGAGAGTTCACGAGCTCACAGATGCGGAAGCGGCAATGATCCGTAACGATATTCAGGAAAACATCATGGTGGAAGGTGACCTTCGAAAGAAAGTTGCAATGGATATCAAAGCATTGATGGACCTGGGTAACTACAGAGGTCTCAGACACAGAAGAGGACTTCCTGTTCGTGGACAAAAAACGAAGACAAATGCGCGTACCCGTAAAGGTAAGCGTAAAACTGTCGGCGCAGCGTAAGGAGTAGCAAAGTATGGCTAAGAAAAAAGCAAAAAAGAGTATTGCAAAAGGTGTTGTGTACGTAGCAGCGACCTTCAACAATACAGTAATTACTGTAACAGACGAGATGGGTAACGTTATCGCTTGGAGCTCTGCAGGAGCACTTGGATTCAAGGGGTCTAAGAAATCGACTCCGTTCGCTGCGACTGAAGCAGTTGCGGATGCAATGGCAAAAGCGAAAGAAAACGGCATCAAAGAGGTCGGGATCAAAGTACAGGGTCCAGGATCCGGTAGAGATACAGCGGTTAAAGCGATCGGTGCGACTGAAGGAATCCGTGTAACATTCCTCAAAGACATCACTCCGCTTCCACACAATGGTTGTAGACCACCTAAGAAGAGAAGGGTATAAGCATGGCAAGATATAGAGGTCCAGTTGAAAAACTAGAAAGAAGACTTGGTGTTGACCTTGGTCTGAAGGGTGAGAGAAGACTTGCCGGTAAATCGGCTTTGGAAAAACGTCCATATGCACCGGGACAGCATGGTCAGAGACGTACAAAAATCAGTGAATACGGTCTTCAGCTTCAAGAGAAGCAGAAAGCTAAATTTATGTATGGTGTTTCAGAAAAGCAGTTTAGAGCGCTTTTCCAGGAAGCAAACAGAAGAGAAGGGAATACCGGTGCGATCCTGATTCAACTGCTCGAGCAGAGACTTGATAACGTAGTATACAGAATGGGATTTGCAACGACAAGAGCATCTGCAAGACAGTTTGTCAACCATGGTCACATTCTTGTTGACGGTAAGCGTGTTGACATTCCTTCTTACAGAGTGAAGCCCGGCCAGAAAATCGAGATCAGAGAGAAGAGTAAAAACAACCCTCAGATCCTCAGAGCGATCGAGTTGACAAACCAGACCGGTATGGTTGAGTGGGTTGACGTCGATAAAGAAAAACTCTTCGGAATCTTTACAAGAATTCCAGAAAGAGATGAGATTTCAATTCCTGTGGAAGAGCGTCTAATCGTCGAGCTGTACTCTAAATAATCGTAGTAAAGGCTAGTTAAATGAGAAAAATTAAAGTTGCACCATTTATGCCGACAGAAGTGGAAGTCAATGAGATCAGCGCGAACCGTGCTGAAATCGTTGCCTACCCTTTTGAGAGCGGTTATGCTGTTACACTCGCACATCCGCTTAGACGTCTGATCCTCGGATCGTCTATCGGGTATGCACCGATCTCCATCAAGATCGAGGGAGCGGCACATGAGTTTGATACAGTAAGAGGTATGCATGAAGATGTTGCCGTATTTATTATCAACCTCAAGAACATCCGCTTCAAGATCAAGGATGAGAGTGATAGAGTAGAGTTAAGCTATAGCTTCTCGGGGCACAAAGAGGTTACTGCACAGGATCTCAACAATGATCAGGTCGAAGTGGTTAACGGTGACCTGCCATTGGCGACGCTGAATGAAGATGCCGAATTGAATTTCACCGTAGTGATAGCCAGAGGTATCGGTTATGTTCCAAGCGAAGAACTCAGGGACGATGTCGATCCTGAAGCCATTGCACTGGATGCATTTTTCACACCTGTCCGAAAAGCGAACTATAAAATTGAGCCTGTCCTTGTTGAGGACAACCCGAATTTTGAAAAGATTGTCTTTGACATTGAAACAGATGCACAGATCGGTCCGGTTGAAGCATTTACCAACGCTTTGGAAGTCATGAACAAACAGCTTTCCGTATTTAACGGTGTGCTTGATGTTGATATCTCTTCTCCCGCGCCTCGCAGAAGTGGTGACGAGAATGAGATCAAGCCCTTCCTCCAGCCGGTAGATTCACTGGGGCTGAGTGCACGTTCATTTAACTCACTGGACAGAGCCGGCATCAAATATCTGGGTGAACTGGTACTGATGAGCGAGACTGAGATCAAGAACATTAAAAACCTGGGCAAAAAATCTCTCGATGAGATCAATGAATGTCTTGTTGAGCACGGTTTTGGTCCTGAGTTTGAACTTGCAGAGAGCACAAGAGCGAATCTTGTAAAAAAATTAGAGCAGCTGAAAGCATAAGCTGCCCCAATAAAGGAAAGATATGAGACATAAGCACGGATATCGTAAACTGAACAGAACCTCTTCTCACAGAGCGGCACTGCTTAAAAATCTCGCGATCGCTCTGACAAAAGAGGGAAGAATCGAGACAACATTGCCAAAAGCAAAAGAGTTGAGAAGTTACTACGAAAAATTGATCACAAAGGCATCTGCCGGTGATTTCAACGCACACAGAGCTGTTTTTGCATTGCTGCAGGACAAAGAGTGTACAAACAAGATCGTTAATGAGATCGCACCTGAATACGCTGAAAGAAACGGCGGCTATACACGTATCATTAAGACACGTACACGTAGAGGTGATGCAGCACCTATGGCGATTATCGAACTCGTATAATCGTTCTGTACTCAGTACCAGGAACTTCCCTGGTACACACTTTCAAAAACATTTTCAAAAATCAAATCTTCCATTGACAAAACAAGCGTTTTAGTGTATAAACACAGTAACAAAACCCATATATGGGTTTATTTCTGAAATTTGATATAATAATAAAAATAAGAAGGAGTACGATTGATCCCCTTTACAGATGAAGAGCTGTTTCCACCAGTAAAAGATGTGATAGAGAAGGTAAGACCTTCCATCAAACTTGATGGCGGAGACATTGAGCTAATCGACATAAAAGACGGTGTGGTTTACGTACAGCTGCAAGGTGCATGCGTTGGCTGCGGCAGCAGCGGAACGACACTCAAGTTTGGTGTGGAACAGCAGTTAAAAACACTGATTCATCCAGAGCTGCGTGTGATGAATGTACCACAAGGCTTCGAAGATAAACTGGATCAATTAGGATAAGATGAGAAAAGTAAATCCAGATCTCTTGTTGGAGCGTGCAGAACGCGAATTTCTTGAAGGTGATTACCAGTTGGCACTGCAGACGTATGGTTTGCTGCTGAAGGACTACCCTACACTTGAAGAAGCAAAGGTGGGGGTATACCTGAGTGATTTGGGTATCGAGAGTGATGAAGAGGCTCAGGCACTTTTTGATTATTATCATATCATTAAGCAGGAGCGTGAAAATGCTGCCGATATTATTGATGGGCTCATTGAATCGCTTTCGACAACCAAAATGCAGCTAAGCGAGTTGCTGGTTGACCCGGTACAGGAGCAAGTGGAATATAGTGACGGCATTCGTTACAGTGACTTTCTTGATTTGGTAAAAAGCCGAGGCAGTTTCAAAAAGGCTTTTGAAGATATTATGTTTTCAACCAAGGTAGTCATTACAGACAAGGATCAGTTCATCGACTTTGTTACCCGGCTGGCAAAAGAGGGATTTGATGAAATGGCACTGAATTATTTGGATGCAACGACAAGCCTTTTTGGCGACGATCAGGATGTGCTTGCCCTTTACAATGTGGTAAAAGGAATGAAAGAATGAAAGTCCCCTTTAATATGAAGGGACATGCCTTCATTACAGATGATACAAACAATGTGGACAGTGATACACTTTTTCTAAAAACTGCACAAAATACGCCTTATTTTGATTCACTTGAAACCAAACCTCCACACATTACTCCCAAAGAACTGATAGCCCTGTGGGAACTTGACGATATGCGGGTTGTAGGTGTAACAGGCACCAATGGCAAAACAACTGTAACCGCAGCAATCTACTCTTTTCTGCTCGATCTTGGTGAAAAGCCTGCACTTCAGGGGACACGGGGACTTTTTGCGGAAGAAAAGCGCATAGAAGCAAAGAGTATGACTACACCTTCCATTCTTGAAACACTGCAGAATATGAAACAGACCCATGAGCGAGGCTGTAACTACTTTATTATGGAAGTCAGTTCCCATGCTATCCATCAGCAGCGCATAGAGGGAATTACGTTTGCACTAAAAGTACATACCAATGTGACGCGGGATCATCTTGATTATCATGGTACAGTAGAAGAGTACCGTCGTGTCAAAAGCCTTTTCTTTGCAGATGATACGATGAAACTGCTGAACAAAGATGATATCAAGCATATTACGTTTAATCCAAGAAATGCCTACAGCTATGGTGTGGATGAACCTGCAACCTACAAGGTACAGGCGTTCTCTCTGGTAAATGGTATTACCGCCGGTATCAAATATTTGCGGGAAGAGGCGAGTTTCCATTCCCCTATGGTGGGGCTTTTCAACCTTTTCAATCTTATGGCGGCGATTGGTTCCGTGCATCTTTTGACCAAGCGTCCCCTACAGGAAGTGTGTGATGTTGTCGAAAACTTCGCAGGGGTTGCCGGACGCATGGAGGTTGTCAGTACCAATCCGTTGGTAATTGTTGATTTTGCCCATACTGATGACGGGATCCACGCGGTACTTGAATCGATGAAAGACCGGGATATCAGTGTGGTTTTTGGTGCGGGAGGAAACCGTGACAAAGAGAAGCGTCCGAGAATGGGCGCTGTTGCGGGTCGTTATGCCAACAAAATCTATGTGACATCGGACAATCCGCGTGACGAAGTACCGGAGATGATTTTAGAAGATATTCTCAAAGGGCTGGTGGGCAAAGAAAACGTCACTGCTTGTCCCGATAGACGACTTTCTATCAAAATGGCACTCGATGCGCTTGAACCTAACGAAGTACTGCTGATTCTTGGAAAAGGTGATGAGGATTATCAGGAGATCAAAGGGGTGAAGTACCCTTTTGATGATCGTGAAGTGGTACGGGAGCTGTTAGGCATTCTATGATTTCTGTAGGGTGTTGTCCCCTGACAACACGCTGCTCCCACAAAGATGAAGAGGTGTTGTGAGGGCGACCCAAGGAAGTGCCTGTGGTGCACAACACCCTATGTGATATTCATCTCAAACCTCTCCCCCGTTTTCTGTGTATACACATACAGCCTCCACGCATGTACAACCTGCCAGAGCATCCAGCCAAAGGAGAGCAGGGTAAGTATGCCTGCAAGATAGATCACTGCCGGGATGAAGACAGAAACTGCAAAAGCTATGAGGGTAGCGATATGAATGTAAAGGTGTTTCATTGCCGTTTTGGGGTGAATGACCTCATGCATCATGGGAGCGGTGAAGTATCCCTGTGAGTTAAGATGAAACCATGTCAGGAAGGGCACGATTTTGTAAAACATGGCAAGGACGATACTCAGTGCAAAGCCTGCAAAAAAGATGTAGTTAAGCGCTTGCAGGCCTGCAACATCGTAAAATCGGGTATCGAGTGTGGCAGCCATACTGAGTACCAGCAGTCCCATACCCATACGCCACAGCCAGACAGTGGCATCGGCAATGGGGCGTTTGCGCTGTGAAAGACGGCGCAGGGTCATCAGGGCATAGCAGAGCATGAAGATGATGATGAAAAGATCGATAACCATCCATGTTTTTTCAAAGAAAAAGCTTCCAACTGTTCCTATGAGCAGTAACACGAAAACCCTCTGTGGTAGAGACTTGCTGATAAATGCAGGATAAGGGGGTGTCACGTAGAACATTTCTATGACCTGAAAGGAGATGGAAATGATCAGCAGGGCGATCCACCCAAAGAGCCCAAAAGAGTAGTGTGCTGTTTTGATCTGTGTGTAGTAGCTGCCTTGCCAGAGTCCTGCGAGAGTGCCGGTCATATAGAGTGCCAACAGTGTCAGCACGACCAAAGATGTAAGTGCCACACTCATTCCCCTTGAAGAGTTGCTATGGTTTGGAAGGGCTATCAGGTTTTTGAGCATCACAAAGGCAATGCCGAGGATAGCACTGCCAAGCAGTATTGATGCGCCCATAAAGAATACCGGTTTACCGCTATAGAACGCAAAAAGCAGGCTCAATACACCGAGAATGAAGGGGTATTGGACGAGGTTTGCTTTTTGGGTGGGTGCAGTGAGCTTGACCCCGGCAATGACCGGCAGCATTTGAAAGAGCGCGGCAAACATAAAAGAGAGCATTACGCCCAGCGTCAATGTGTGCGTTATGACGAGTGCCTGTGTGGTGTCAGGGGTGAAAATATCTGTGCCAAAAAGGCATATCAGTGTACCGGCCAGCAGCCCGAAGAGACTGCCTGAGAGAAAAAAACGGAAAACGACCGATATGGGTGGTGCCTGATCGAGCGAAAGACCGTTCTGGCTAAACATCGCACAGCACCTCGAGATCGCGTGATCTGTCCCGCGTGATGATAATGTGCCAGGTACCGTTACTGTCTTCTTTGCTGAATACCCCAAATCCCTGCTCTTTTGCCAATTCAATGAGCGGGATAGGGTTTTTTCTGTGAATCATATAGAAATAGTTGTCTTTGTTGAGTTCACGGATGGCAGCAATTGCCCGCTCAAGCGGAATGGGGTGTTCCAGTTCCCGTGCATCGAGAAATATCTTTTCTGTTGTCGGCATAGCGCTCAAAGCTCCACCTGCTTCATTTTTGAGAGGGTTTCCTCTTTGAGGTCAGGCGGTAAAAGCCGTTCGCACATGGCATAGAGCATCTGCTCCTCTTTCATGTTGTGCTGCTGCAGCAGGATCATCATTGATTCGCACAGTGAAAGGTAGGCATCTCTGTCCTGCGCCTCGAGTGCTTCAGCCAGTTTGCCGATGAGACCTTTAACCTGCTCATGTTCATAGCGCATGACCTGTGTAGGTCCCTGCGCATTGCCTGTCTGGGCTTCGAAAGTAGGGAAAAGTTCTTCTTCCTCACGTTTAAAGTGTGTCAATGTATCATTTGAAAAAGCCAAAAATTCTTTTTCCGCTGCTTGCCAGTCGCCGTTGGCCGCTGCCTGTTCTGCAGCGGCGAAATGGTCGTCACAGCTTCGGTGTTCATCGGTCATAAATTGTGCAATACCCATAGGTTACTCCTTTGTTTCGTGGATAGTGATCATTTGATCCCATAAATCTTGTGACAGCAAAATGCGTTCTACGCGCCCCTGCCAGAGCTGTTTGAACTGTGCTTTTTCTTCAGGAGTCGCATTTCCCTGAAGGCTCTTTGCCATCAACGGTTTCATCATTGGATCGGCAGGAATGACAGATGCATCGTAACTCAGTGTGACACGCTGCTCCGTCGCCAGTCGGGTGAGGGTTACCTCACCATTCATGGGCACATTGTAGGAAACAAGGTTGTCTCGGGAAAAGTGCCCGCCTATACCTTTAAAGCCGCTTTTGCCGTTTGCCCCGGCAATGAAAGAGATGACGTTGCAGATGACCCCGGTTACACCATCGGTTTCCCCATCTCGCATAGCAACATGAATGTGCCCCCTTTGAGGCAGAACGCCCTCTTCTTCCGGGTAAAGGGCTTCGAGCCCTTTTAGGGCGAGAAGATAGGCCCCTGCAACAGTGGGACAGGAGTGCCCGGCAAGCTTGACGCACTCAAGATAGGAGATTTCCAGTTTACCCTCTTCGAAGGCACCGAGAAAGTCACTTAGCGGATCCTGCAGCGCGATAGCAGGAACTTTGTCAAAAAAGTCTGGATAGTGCATCAATGCTCCTTGTAATATGATGATGCGATTATAATTGAAAATGGCAAACAATCTGTTGATATGTGTCAATCGGACTTTAATCCTCGTTTAAGTAATTCAGAGTAAAATACTCCTAATTAAAATATGCTTAAAGGATTAACCATGATACAAGGTGTACCACAACCAGCCTTCTATATTTTCAAATGTCAGCAGTCGGCACCTCCGGGAATGCCGAAACCAAGCTGTGTCAGCCAGAATGACCCTGAATCACAGGAGCTCTTTCAGCATCTTGCACAGCAGCTGATGATGAAAGGAATCATCGGTACAGTACAACCGGTACAGACCGGATGTCTGAACCGCTGTCAGCAGGGTCCGGTAATGCTCGTAGAACCCGGACATACCATGTATGTAGGGCTGACCAAAGAGAAGATCGACCGTATCATTGATGAGCACATCATCGGCGGGAAAGTTGTTGAAGAGTATGTAATCCCTGAAGAGATGTGGGCAGAACCTGTACCTCCGTCTCAGATGGCACGCTAAACACATCCAACGGCAGATATATGCTCTGCCGCTTCTCATTCTCTTCACAATTACTGTATAATATAGAGCAAATGCGGTATAATTCCGACAATTAATAAATCAGGTAGGATGATTATGAACATTACCATGCTTTATTCCAAGCTGCACAGGGCAACCGTAACCGATGCGAACCTCAACTATGTCGGTTCTATCACCATTGATCAGGATCTTCTCGATGCTGCAAAGATGCGGGTAGGACAGAAAATTGATATTGTCAATATCAACAACGGTGAGCGTTTCTCTACCTATATCATTTCAGGAGAGCGCGGCAAGGGCGATATCTGTCTTAACGGTGCAGCGGCACGGAAAGTGCACAAAGGTGACAAAATCATCATTATTGCCTATGCGAGCATGAGTGAAGCCGAAGCGGAAAGCTATAAGCCAAAGATTATTATTCTCAACGATGACAATACGATCGCGCAGGCGTTCGAGGGGCTGGAGTAATGTTCGGAAACGGATTGGATATGGGAAAGATGACTGAGATGATGTCTCAGATGCAGGAAAAGGCCAAGGAGCTGCAAGAGCAGGCAAAAAATGTCGAGCTTACAGCAAAAGCCGGCGGCGGTATGGTTGAAGTGCGTGCCAATGGGGCAGGTGAAATCATCGATATCAACATTGATGATTCGCTGCTTGATGATAAAGAGTCGCTGCAGATATTGTTGATTTCGGCAATGAACGATGTGAACAAGATGGTAGAAGATAACAGAAAATCCCAGGCAATGGGAATGCTTGGCGGTATGAATCCGTTTGGCGGATAGTTAACGGCGTGTATCGACAAGATAGCCGAACTCTTTTGTTTTTTTCAGACGCAGGATCTTTCTTGTGCTGATGCTTCTGCTGCCTTCAGACTTTGTCGTTCGTGTAATGACTTGTTTGAGTTTCATCTTTTCTCCTTTTTTTTAATTTTAATGTTCCGCTATATTGGAACAGCGCCATCATAGCGATGACTGGCAACACAATGGTAACAGACCAAGGAGTAACCATGAACAAAGTAACAGAAGTGATAGAAAACGACTCGGTTGCCGGGTTGAAGGCGCTCATAAAAGAGGGCCTAGACCTCAACAAGCCTATTCTCATAGGTGAAGAGTATGACCTGGAAGAGTATGACGATATCAGTCCTCTTTTCTATGCAATACGCAAATATGCATCACTCGAGTTCATCAAGTTGATGCTTGAAAACGGTGTCGATCTGTTTCAAACTGACAGTGACGGTGTTTCGGCACTGGATATGGCCATTAAATTTAAACGCAAAGATGTCATAGACTATTGTATAGAACAGGGTTTTGATCTCAACTCGACAACCCGAAAAAGCGGCATTACCCCGGTTATGCTTGCTGCATGTTTTTCCGATACGGACATGATGCAGACACTGCTTGATGCGGGTGGAGAGATCAATGCGGTAGATAACAGTGGTATGAGTCCTTTGGATTATTCCCGTAAACTGGGACAGAAGAAGATGCAGGCCTACCTTGAAGAGCGAGGGGCGAAGCACTCGGCGTATCGGGACTAAGAGCGTTATCGGCTGTTTCGCATTCTTCCCGCCCTTTTGGCGAGGATGAAGTCCCGCCTCCACATGAGAACTAAGTTTCACTTCAATCAACCTATGAAAAATTCCTTACCCCTTTTGTAATAAATTTGTTACCCTTTTTTCCTATACTTCTGCCATCTAAACAAAACAAGGACGGAACGTATGAAAAAAACCCTACTTTCACTGGTGACGATTTCGGCAATCGCTACCACGGGCGCATTGGCCAGCAGCGATACAGATATTGCAGAGCTTAAAGCGATGATGCAGCAAATGAACAAGCGTTTGGCAAAGCTTGAGACGGAGAACAAGCAGCTCAAGGCGCAGATTGCGAAGAAGAAAAAGGTCGCAACCCGTCATGCCGCAAGCCCTTCACACAAGAAACACTACACATCAGCATCCAGAGACGAGAGAGTATCGGCTCTTGAAGAGAAAGTAGAGAAACTTGAAAAAGAGACACCTGTTTTTGCAAAAGCTTCAAAGCTGAAGTTCAGCGGAACACACTATCTTGGGTTTGTGCATGGCAAACATACTGAAGGCAGTGCAACCCCCAACAATTATACCTATAATGATTTTGAGACCAGAAGAAACTATATTCAGCTTAAAGCGTATTTGTTTGACAACCCCAAAAGTTATGCGCGTGTGACACTCGATACGGCACAGAAATCCAATGGTGACTGGGAAGTACGTCTGAAATATGCTTACCTCTATCTTGACAATGTATTGCCTTATACCGGTGTTGAATTCGGTCAGGCACACAGACCGTGGATCGATTATGAAGAGCATCACGGATGGCTTTACCGTTCTATTGCCAAGACATTTGTCGAGCGTGGACACGATGCAGACTTTACCAACTCTGCTGACCTTGGTATCAACTTTAAGACAAAAACAGAGTACTTTTCGAGTGAACTGGGCATCTTCAATGGTGAAGGGTACCATGGGCTTATTGACAACAAAGACGACAACAACGGTCTTAGTTATGAGTGGCGTTTGACAGCCAACCTGCTTGGGACAGGGAAAAAGCATGTTCATAAGCATGATCAGTATGCAGACATCTCTTTCTATGGGCAGATTAACCAGGAAGACGGAAAGCGTGGTGAAACCCTGGCAAATGGCAAAGACGGCGACTTTGACTGGTACGGATTCAATGCTGTCTATAACCAGCCGGAATTCCTGATTGCTGGTAACTATCTTAAGTCTACAAAAGCTGCTGCCAAATACAAAGGGCACGGATGGTCTGTCAATGGTGAACTGAGACTGTTGACATTCTCACCAGAACTTGACAAGTGGAATCTCATTGGCCGTTACGATGACTGGAAGCTTGACAGCGGTGCGGAGAAGAAGAGTGTTATTGCCGGTGTTGCTTACAAATGGAACAAGAATGTTGAATTTATCCTCAACTACGATGATTACAAAGCATATGATGATACCGGAGCATTCGATACAGAAGACCAGAAAGTGCTCTTTACTGCAGAGGTCAACTGGTAACACCTTTAAAGACAAAAAAGAGAAGCTTTCCTCTTTTTTGTCAAAATCTACAAAAAACTGTTTATTTTCTACACACACAACCTATAACCTCTTGTATAATACAATTCATTATCAAAATTGTAATACTTTTGTAACTGTTTTTTTCTACCATCGTTTCGTATTTATACAGATTAAGGAAACAAAATATGAAAAGAATTATTTTATCAATAGCTGCAGTTGCAACACTCTCTATGGGTGACGCATACATTGAACATCCGCATGAGCGAATAGACACGAAGAAGCAGAAGATTGCAGAAACTGAAGGTCATGTACCGGTAGCAGAAAAGAGTATGATGGAGAGAATACACTTTAAGGGTGACTTGCGATTGAGATATGAGAGTATTGAGAGGGATGACAAAGACAACACGTACAGAAATCGTTACCGCTTGAGACTTGGATTGACACTTGATCTTACAGACAAACTTCATTTTAACGTAGGTATGCGCTCGGGTTTTGGAAATCCGACTTCCGGAAACCAGACATTCCTTGACGATCAGCCGTTAGGTGACTATTTTTTTCAGTCATTGAGATTTAATGTACTTGGGTTTACATATAAAGATGGCAATGCTGTCTTGAAAATAGGTAGAGAGCCCTATATGATGTACAGACCGGTTAAGTCACAGCTTGTATGGGATAATGATGTTTCTATGAACGGGGTGAACTATCAGTACAAGGATGACTCCAGAATCATCACCCTGGGGATAAACCAGCCTACACTGGAAGAGAATGCATTGGATGAAGCCGACAGGGTCAATCTTTTCATTGCACAGTATGTACAGAAGCTGGCGCTTGAGAGTGCAAAGCTCAATCTGGGTGCCGGTTTCTATTATTATGATGGACTGAAAGGAAATGTGCCTCTCTTTGGAAAAAGTAAGGGGAATACACTTGATGCGAATGGATTGTATGCGAACAGCTACCACATCGTTGAAGGGTTTGCGGAGTTGCAGTTTGGCGATGTTTTTGGGATGCCGCTGAAAGCCGCTGCAGGCGTTGTCTATAACTTTGGGGCAGATGACAACAACTTTGGATACGACCTGGCGATCAAGCTGGGTAAAGCCAAAAAAGTTGGTGAATGGCAGGTAAAATACTCCTATACCGACCTCCAGGAGGATGCAACATTCGCTGCCTACTCCGATTCGGATAACTTTGGCGGCGGTACCGGGGCAAAAGGACATGCGATCAGGGCAAAGTACAAAGCGGGTAAGCATCTCTACTTTGCAGGAAGCTTCTTCTTCGATACACTCTATGCAGGCAAAAGTCATACGGGGGTAGAGGCAGACTTTGAGCGTGTCCAGCTGGATATGATCTATAAATTCTAACTCTAGTTTTTGGGCTAACCTCTTTTTCTGTGCTGATTTTTATCGGCACATCTTCAAAAGCCACACTAAAATGTAATTTCTGTATCATTAGCAAAAATATGACATTTGTACCCGTGATGCGCTGAGCTCACGAACAAAGGAGAGGTAATGAAGAACGGTTTGAAAGTGGGGCTTGGGGCACTTTTTGCTCTGGTGGTAGCATGGTATGCACAGGGGCTTGGCGGTGCTGTTGCCAATGGTGGCTTTTTGGTAATGGCGGCAATCTTTGGTGCCTATATGGCGATGAACATCGGAGCGAACGATGTTGCCAACAACGTCGGCCCTGCGGTGGGCTCAGGTGCGTTGACGATTGGTGGTGCGATTCTGGTCGCCTCCATCTTCGAAGCTTCCGGAGCGCTCATTGCAGGAGGTGATGTGGTCGGTACCATCAAGAAAGGCATTGTTGACCCTGCAGCCTTTGGCGGTGACCCGATGCTCTTTGTCTACGCGATGTCGGCTGCACTGCTGGCAGCCGCACTCTGGCTTAACCTCGCTACCTGGCTCAAAGCACCGGTTTCCACTACGCACTCCATTGTCGGCGGGGTGCTTGGCGGTGGCATTGCCGCGGGCGGTTTTGCCATTGTCTCCTGGGGTACAATGGGCAAGATCGTCGCTTCATGGGTTATTTCACCGGTACTTGGTGGAGTGATTGCTGCACTCTTCCTTTACGTTATCAAATCCCAAATACTCTACAAGGAAGATCGTCTGAATGCGGCACGAAAGGTTGTTCCGGTATTGCTGGCTATTATGGCAGCTGCTTTTTTGACCTACCTGACCATTAAAGGGCTCAAGCATGTCTGGAAAGATTTGACCCAAGTGCTTGCTTTCCTGCCACAGACGAAAAAGCCTACCTTTGGCATTGCACTTGTCATTGGAGTGATCGGCGGTGTGATAACCTACCTTTGGAGCAAGCCGCGTGTAGCGGGGCGGATAGGCGGCATGGAAGGCAGCAGAGCTGATATCAACCTGCTTTTTACAATACCGCTTGTTTTTGCTGCGGCACTGCTCAGTTTTGCACATGGTGCCAATGACGTAGCCAACGCCGTCGGCCCGCTTGCAGCGGTAAACGATGCACTGCTACATATGGCTGTCTCTCAGAAAGCAGCGATTCCGCTTTGGGTCATGGCTGTCGGGGGCATCGGTATCTCGGTGGGACTTGCCCTTTACGGCCCGCGTCTCATCCGGACGGTCGGTTCGGAGATTACCGAGCTTGACCAGATGCGTGCGTTTTCCATTATGATGGCGGCAGCCATTACCGTGGTCATTGCGTCCCAGCTTGGGCTTCCCGTCTCCTCGACACATATTGCTGTTGGGGCAGTTTTTGGAGTTGGTTTTTTAAGAGAGTGGCTTGACAGCAAGAAAACCAGTGAAAAGCAGCAGAAACTGCAGCTGGAGCAGGAAAAACTGCGCAAACTCAAAGCGGAACTCGATGCCTGTACCAATGAAGATCCGGCGAAGAAACTGGCACTTGTCGAAGCGCATAAAGCACAGAAAAAAGAGGTCAAGCGTCTTAAAAAAATGTTGAAAGAGGAATATGTTAAGCGAGATATGGTGAAGAAGATCGTTGCAGCATGGATCATCACTGTACCTGCAGCTGCTATACTTGCTGCGCTCATCTTCTATGTGCTCAAAGGGCTTGGACTGTAATGAAAATGTAACCGCTTTGCGTTAGCATGGCGGTATGGATAGAACAGAAATAGAAATTGTCGTTATTGAAGACGAATCGGATATTTTAGAACTGGTGGAGTATCACCTGCAAAAGGCGGGTTATTGCGTAACGGGTTTTCTCTCTACCGAGCGGGTAGAACAGTTTATTGAAGAAGAAAATCCCTCGCTGATGATCGTTGACCGCAACCTGCCCGGTATGGAGGGCAGCGAATTTGTTTCCAAAATGCGCTCTGTCGGGTACGACACGCCTGTCATTTTTCTGACCGCCCGTGACCGGGAACAGGATCTTGAAGAGGGGTTCCTGCGTGGCGGAGATGATTATATGACAAAGCCTTTCAGTCACAAAGAGCTGATACTGCGCATTGAAGCTCTGCTACGAAGAAGTGGTGTACTGACTGCTGAGAAAGTACGTTACCGTGACATTACACTTGACCTCAAGCGCCATGAAGTGTATGTAGAACATCGGCAAATAGCCCTCACCAACCTTGAGTTCAAACTTTTTCACACTTTTGTCAAAAATGCTGGACAGCCGCTGGACAGAGATTATTTACGTGAAGAAGTATGGGGCGGAGAGAGTACCGTATTTCACGACAAGACCATAAATGTTGCAATGAACAGGCTGAAAAAGAAGCTCGATCCTGAAGGCGGCAAGCACTATATTGAACCGGTATGGGGTATAGGCTATAAGCTGACGTAGTATGCTGCTGTAATCAAATTGTTATCACTTTGATGTAGACTTCCTATTGTAAATCATTTCTAAAAGGAAACACCATGACAATGAAAAAAATCGTAACCGCGGCAGTAGCGGCTTCTCTGGCGCTGACAGTTGCCAGTGCAGACGAGATCAAGGGACGAGGCGCCTCTTTCCCCGGGCCTGTCTATAAAGCATGGACATCGGAATATTTCAATGCAACAGGGAATAAGGTCAACTATACGCCGACAGGTTCCGGAGACGGTATCAAGTCTGTCAGCAAAAGAATGGTAGATTTTGGCGGTTCAGACAAGCCTCTGAAGCCTAAAACACTCAAAAAGAAAAAACTCTATATGTTCCCTTCCGTTGTCGGTTCCATTGTACTGGCATATAACATTGACGGTGTTAAAGACGGTGAACTGAAACTGTCACGCGCTGCAGTCGATGCCATTTTCAGCGGCAAGGCGAAATTCTGGGACGATGCAGTCATTACCAAAGACAATACAGCGTTAAAGTTGCCTCATGCCCCTATTACAACCTGTGTACGCGCAGATAAATCGGGAACAACATTCAACTTTACCTATTTCCTCAACAAAATCGACCCTGCATTCAAAGTGAGCAAGAAGCCGAAGTGGAAAGCGGCAAAAGTGGTTGCGGGTAAATCCAACTCGGGTGTCTCTGCAAACATTCAGCAGATTAAAAACTCTATAGGGTATATTGAATATTCTTACAAAATCAAGCTTGGTCTGCCTGCTGCACAGGTAGAAAACAAAGAGGGCAAGTTCATCAACCCGACTGTCAAGTCTTTCCAGGATGCTGCAAAGTATGCGACATGGACACCCGAAAACGACTTTTATGCCGTCATCGGTGATCCGGCTGGCGCAACATCATATCCTATTGTTGCGGCAACATTCATTCTTCTGCCTGTAGAAAAGACAGAGAAGAACAAAGAGGTAACTGCTTTCTTTGACTGGGCATACAAAAACGGTGACAAAGCTGCGGCAGATCTTGGCTACGTACCGCTTCCTGCATCGACCAAAGACGAAATTAGAAAATACTGGGCGGCAAAAGGGATCAAGTAACCTGTTTCGCACAGCTCTGGGGCAATAGCCCCGCCTCTTCATATGCTTTCACCCTTTGTTATTATTTGTAATAGGTTTGTAATAGGTTTTTTGTACAATTCCGGAACGAATAGACAGAAAGGTACTGTATGGGTGGAAAACTTTTTCGCAATTTCTCTTTTTTCTCTGCAACACTCTCCTTCTTCCTGCTTCTTGGAATCTTTGCTGTGCTGTTTCACTATGCGCAGGATGCCATACATACGTTTGGCATTGATTTTCTCTGGACAGATACCTGGGAAGCGGATGAAGACGATGAAGGTGGTGTATTTGGCGGGCTGATTCCGATTGTCGGGACACTGCTCAGTACGCTGATCGCAATGCTCATTGCCACACCGATGGCAATGGGGATCGCTATTTTTCTGACTGAAATTGCTTCGGAAAAAGTAGCCAAACCGGTTTCTATAGCCATTGAGCTGCTTGCGGCCATTCCAAGTATTATTTACGGTATGTGGGGACTTTTTTACTTTGCCCCGATCGTACAGAAGACCGTGGGCGGTGACGGTGTAGGGTTGTTGACGGCAGGCATTGTACTGGCAATCATGATCATTCCTTTTATGGCATCGATCACACGTGACTCCATGAATACCACTCCGGCTGTACTTAAAGAATCTGCCTATGCAATGGGGGCGACGAAATTTGAAGTGATCAAAGATGTCATCATGCCCTATGCCAAAGGGGGAATCATCGGGTCGATTATTCTGGCACTCGGACGTGCACTGGGTGAAACCATGGCTGTTGCTTTCCTCATCGGCTCGGTCATGCAGCTTCCAAAACGAATTACCGACCCTACCACATCCATTCCTGTACTTTTGGCAAATAACTTTGCCGAGGCGGAAGGGCTGGAACTTAGCAGTATGTACTATCTGGCACTGATTCTCTTTGTGGTCAGCTTCATCATTATCTCAACAGCGAAGTTTTACTTCTTCGGCAGAAAGGCAAAAGCATGAACCGTCTGATGCTCAACAAGACTATTCTCATACTCTCTACCCTCGCAGCCGTCATAGGGGTGGGATTCCTTTTCTGGATCCTCATTACACTGAGCTACAAGGGAATCATGGCGATTCACTGGACAACATTTACCCATGACCTGGTCGAAGGCGGTATCCGAAACCTGCTGGTGGGGCAGTTTACCATGGCGATTCTCGCCAGTGTGATTGCTGTGCCTGTCGGGATGATGGCAGGTATCTATCTGCGTGAATACGGGCACGGCAGCAAACTGGCAGCTGTGATCCGAAATCTCAGCGATGTCATGATGTCCGCCCCCTCCATTGTCATCGGTGTTTTTGTGTTCGCCATTCTTGTCGATCCTTTTGGCGGGTATAACGGGTTTGCCGGAATTGCTGCACTGGCAATTATGATGATCCCCATCATCATTTCCACAACAGACAATATGCTGGGACTTGTTCCCCAGGAGCTGCGTGAAGCGGGTATCGCGCTTGGGGGAAGCAAACACAAGATTATTTTGCAGGTGGTCATCAAAGCGGCAAAAGTAGGTATTATGACCGGTATCCTGCTCTCGTTTGCGAGGATTATCGGTGAAACGGCACCGTTGCTTTTTACTTCGGCAAACAACCAGTTTTTTACCATGAATCTGACAGAGCAGTTCCCCTCTCTGACAGTCAGTATCTATAACCTGGCAACCTACCCGGACGCACCAAGCAGAGACCTGGCATGGGCTGCATCGTTCATTTTGACTGTGATCGTATTGATCATCAACCTCTTTGGACGCTTTGTCGTACGAAACAAAAAATAAGGAAAGATAGATGGAAAATGTAGTGATGGAAGTCAAGGACTTCTCGTTTGTCTACCCAGGCGCGGAGAAGCCTTCGCTTAAAAAGATCACCCTCCCGGTCGAAGAGAACAAGATCACGGCGATGATCGGCCCCAGCGGTTGTGGAAAGTCAACACTGTTGCGTTCGATGAACCGTATTCATGACCTCTATCCGGGCAATACGTATGAAGGTGAGATCAACCTTTACCATCGTGACGGCACGAAAGAGAACATTCTCAAACTCAAAAAAGAGAATGACTTTATCCGTCTGCGTCAGGAAGTAGGGATGATCTTCCAAAAGCCCACGCCTTTTCCGATGAGTATTTTTGATAATGTTGCCTATGGCCTGCGTCTTGCGGGGATTAAAAACAAGAGTGAACTACAGGACAGGGTTGAAGCAGCGCTCAAGGGGGCAGCGATCTGGAAAGAGACCAAAGACCGTCTCGGTGAAAGTGCACTTGGTATGTCCGGCGGGCAGCAGCAGCGTCTGTGTATTGCACGTGCTGTGGCACTCAAGCCGCGTGTACTGCTTTTCGATGAGCCAACTTCGGCACTTGACCCCATCTCCACCGGTGCCATTGAAGAGCTGATCAGCGAACTCAAATCGGAAGTTTCTGTAGTCATTGTTACCCACAATATGCAGCAGGCAAGCCGCCTGAGTGACTACACCGCATTCATGTACCTTGGAGAGCTGATAGAATATGACAAAACAGAGACCATTTTTCTCAATCCCTCCGAGAAATTGACAGAAGACTATATTACCGGACGATTCGGATAAAACACATAAGGAAGGAAGAACGATGCTGACAAAATATGAACAGGCACGACATGCCGTACGTGCTGAGGTACTGGAGACGATTGAAGTCCTGGCGGATACGAACAAAGAAGGGTATGAAGCACTTGTGGCAGGTGATACAGTTCGGGTAGCAGAGGTGCGAAAGAATCTCAAATGTGTTACAAGCTGTACGGAGAAGATCGACAACGATATTGTTCTTATCTTCGCGCGTTATACTCCTGAGGCAAGAGATCTGCGTGAAATGGTTTCCTATCTGAAGATTACCTCTGCACTCAACCGAATTAGAACGAATATCAACAACTATCTCAAAAATATGCAGGGAATGATGGCGGAAGATGATGAGAACATTGTACAGTTCATTAAAGACTCTCTGAGTATCAACCGCTGTACGATCAATGCTTTTGAGAAGACCATTGAGATGCTGAAAACGTTTGATGACAATGACAAGATTAAGCAGCTTGCTATCGAGATCGATGTGGAGTATGCCAAAACCGATGATATCTATGCGTTGCTTGAGAAAAGTGTGCTACAGAAGATGGGTGAAGCGGACGGCAAGGCTGAAGAGTACTTCAACCTGCTCAAGTATATCCGCAAGAATCTCAAGATCATCGACCGTCTTGACAGTATTGCGCAGCGTGTAATTTTTGCACGTATGGGCGGCAAGCTTTAAATAGGTACTTTTTCAGCTCCTATGTCCATAGGGCTGATTTGCAACCTAAAACCGGGTATACTTTCGTAAAAACGGAGCTGCCCGATGCGTAAACTGCAATGGTTCGCCTTTTTTATACTCTCCCTCTTTGTGATCTACAAGATCGTATCACTTGACCCTTCCCAGGTACATCTTGTCGGGAGCAAAGCCACCAATATTACTTTCAATACGGTACCGCTTTCCAAAAATGACACAGAAAAAAGTATCTTGCGTGTCACTTCCGGTGTTGCCCTTCACTTCGATGATAATCGCAGCGAAAGCTATCCGCTCTTTTATCAAATGCTTGTAAAAACGGGTCAGAAAATAGGTGATGGGGTATTCGGAATGATTACCAATGCAAAGGGAAAACCGATGTTGGATGCCAATGGCAAGCCCCGTCTCTCTGTACAGCCTGACGGTACGTCACTGCTGAAAGTGGGAAGAGACTTCCGGCTCTTGACGCATATGGAAGAGGCACCGGGTATGGTGTACGATACGACACTGGAGCTGACGGAGCAAAAACGGCTTCAGGCAGTGAAGACCAAGCCGGTTGATATGCGTTCTGTAAACGGCACTATTATTGACTGTGCCGCTTCAAAGACCGACTACGGCACACACCTTGGCGGCGAAGAGGACTATTCGATGAACAGCCGCTATGCTGATGTGTTGTCACCTTTTTATGTCAACTGCCGGCTTGACGGTACTTTCAAAGATGAGAAAGGAAGATTCAGCTATTTTTGTGCCTATGTTGAAAATATGGCTGCCTGGCTGGGTGACAACAGTATTGACAAAATGAAAGGTTACAACGGAAAAGTCTTTACCCCTTACAACTACGGGCACATTATCGAAATCGCACCAAAATCCCTTGGCAGGGCGGAGATTGTCAAGCACTTCGTACTGGGGCGGTATACGCCGGAGCTGGCAGTTATGATGCCAAACCACCGAACACTCTACATGAGTGATGACGGCAACTTCAAAGGCTTGTACAAGTTTGTGCTTGACAAGTCAGTGACAACTTTTACGCCTGAGTGGGAAGGTACACTCTATGCTGCAAAACTAAGTCAGAAAAGTGCCCAAAACGGTGGAAGCTTTGCTGTACAGTGGCGGGAGCTCGGGCATGCAAAAGACAGCGAAATTGCCGATATGATCAAACAGAAAATGAGATTGAGCGATATGTTCGACATTGCCAAGCCCAATGCAGACTACCGGTGTCCTGAGGGTTACCGCAAGGTTAACGAAGATGATGCCACGGAATGTTTACGCCTCAAATCGGGAATGCACAAGGCAGCCGCCTTTCTTGAAACACGCAAATATGCTGCGTATCTCGGTGCGACGATGGAGTTTCGCAAGGGGGAGGGGATCACATTCGATCCTGTCCGGCGTACGCTGTTCCTTTCTCTCTCCTCGATTGACAAGAGTATGACCGATGATTACGAGGGCATGGAGGTCAATAACGATATTCGTCTGAATGAAAACTTCTGCGGCGGGGTTTATGCCTTTGCACTGGATGACAACTACAGTGCCGTTTCAATGAAAGCACTGCTGACGGGTATACCTCTTGATGATGAGAGCCCTTATGCGGCACATTACCGATGTGATCCGAAAAAAATCGCCAACCCTGATAATATTCTTTACCTCGGAAACGGGGTACTCATCATAGGAGAGGACGGGCCGAACCATGTCAACAATATGCTTTGGGCATATGATATGAACAGTAAAAAATTAATGCGTATTGCATCCCTCCCCATAGGGGCGGAAGTGACGGGGTTGGACAAGGCTATTGTCGCCGGTGAAGGGGTATTGGTCTTTAATGTACAGCACCCCTTTGCCGATGTGCCCAAAAATGTGGATGAAGAGACTCCTGATGAAGCACTCATCGAGAATGCTTCCCCTGAACAAAAGCGGGCACAGGTCGGCTATATCGGCGGGCTACCGGCGGGACTGCTGAAAAATTAGGTATAATCGTATCATGGAAAAAGCGATTGAAATCATTGTGATTGAGGATGAAGAGGATATTCTGGAACTGGTAGAGTATCATCTCCAAAAAGAGGGATACCATGTGACAGGTTTTCTCTCCACTGAACATGTCGAGCAGTTTCTTGAAGAGGAAACCCCCTCATTGATGATTGTTGACAGAAACCTTCCGGGGATGGAGGGGAGTGCATTTGTTGCCTACCTGCGTGAAACAGGGTATGACATTCCGGTAATCTTTCTTACTGCCAAAGACAAAGAAAAAGACCTTGAAGACGGATTTGAAGCAGGCGGTGATGACTATATGACCAAGCCTTTCAGTCCCAAAGAACTGATGCTTCGTGTCAAGGCGCTGCTGAAACGCTCAGGAGCATTGCAAAACCGCCCCAAACTCAAATACAAAACATTGACACTGGATCTTTTTGCCAAAACAGTGCATACGGAAGAAGAAGAATTGGCACTGACCAATCTTGAATTCAAGCTGCTGCATACATTTATGCAACACATTGACAAGCCTTTAACACGTGACTATCTGCGTGATGAGGTGTGGGGTGCAGAGGGAGAAGGCGTGAACGACAATGCTGTCAATGTCGCGATCAACCGTCTTAAAAACAAAATCGATCCCCAAAACCACCATAACTACTTTCATCCGGTTTGGGGTGTAGGGTATAAATTTGTCTGAAAATGACAATATGACATATTTTTACAGGCTGTATGCCAAAGGCGGTACACTTTCCCTATGAAAAAACATGAACTGCTGCAAACCTATTTTGGACACAAAACCTTCCGTCCGCTGCAGGAAGAGGTGATCGATGCCATCCTCTCCCGTGAAGATGTGTTGATGATCCTGCCTACAGGGGGCGGAAAGTCACTCTGTTACCAGCTGCCGACACTGATGATGGAGGGCGTGACAGTCGTTGTTTCCCCGCTGCTGGCACTGATGCACGATCAGGTTACCGCGCTTAAAGCCAACGGCATAGAGGCGGCGATGCTCTCTTCCATGCAGACGATGGAAGAGAGTCGTGACATTGAACAGCAATTGCGACAGGGGAGCATCCGGCTGCTTTATGTGGCACCTGAACGTTTGACAAATCCCTATTTCCTAAGCCTTTTGCGTACCCTGCCGCTAAACTTTTTTGTGATTGACGAAGCACACTGTGTGAGTGAGTGGGGGCATGAGTTTCGTGAAAACTACCGGCAGCTTTCTTTACTCAAGAGGGAGTTTCCCGGTGTACCCATTGCTGCATTTACCGCAACGGCAACCAAAACGGTCGAAGCAGATATTGCCGCAAACCTTGGACTTGTTACACCCAAACGTGTACGGGGTTCACTCTTTAGAGAGAACCTGACCATACAGGCACGTCACCGCATCAAAGACGGGCGTGAACAGCTGATGGCGTTTCTGGAGACACATCAAGGAGAGTCCGGCATCATCTACACGCTTTCAAGAAAGCAGACCGAATCGGTAGCGCACTTTCTGCAAAGCAAGGGCATTGAGGCAAAGGCTTACCATGCGGGTCTTCCAACGGAAGAGAAGAATGCAACCTACAAAGACTTTGTAGCCGACAGAGTACAGGTTGTTGTTGCCACCATTGCGTTTGGGATGGGAATCGATAAGAGCAATATCCGTTTTGTGGTACACATGACCATGCCAAAGACACTGGAGAACTACTATCAGGAAATAGGCCGTGCAGGACGGGACGGACTGGAGGCGGAGACCCTGCTGCTTTTTTCGGCAGCGGACATTGTGCAGCAAAAGACATTTATTGAGGATCTTCCCGATACTCCCTACAAAGAGCACGCCTTCGGAAAACTTGAAAGTATGGTACGCTTCGCCAACTCGGAAGGATGCCGCCATCAAAGCATCGCTGCCTATTTTGACGACCGCATCGAGACATGCGGTGACAAGTGTGACAACTGTATCATGCCTGACCAGGAGAGGGTTGACATTACCCAGACGGCACGTATGATGCTCTCGGCAGTGGTGCGTACAGGACAGAAGTTCGGTATACACTACATCGTTGACATTTTGCGCGGCAGCAAAGAGCAGCGCATTTTGCAAAACGGGCATGACGGACTGAGTGTGTATGGTATCGGTACCGACTACACCAAGGCGCAGTGGCTGAGCATTGCAGACAAGCTGCTGGAGCTTGGGGCACTGCACATAGGAGAGTTTAAAGTGTACGCCTTGACATCCTTCGGGGTAGAGGTGCTCAAAGGTGCCCATGCCATTGCCATGAAAAAAGAGCGTCTTGAAGTGCGCAAAAGTGTGCCTAAACGCAAAGTGACCTACTTTGACGACTACGATGTAGAGATGTATGACAAACTCAAGGCACTACGTACCCAGATCGCATCAGAAAACGGTATTCCACCCTACATTGTTTTCTCAGACAAAACCCTCAAAGACCTTAGTGCCAAAAAACCATCCACCAAAGAGGAGATGCTGGAAGTACACGGTATCGGTGCAGTCAAATACGATCGGTACGGAGAAGCGTTTTTGGAAGTGTTGACAAGCACGTAGGGGGTTGTGCACCACAGGCACTTCCTTTGGTCGCCCTCACAACACTGTAATTATACATACATAACAATAATACGGAGACAAAATGACAAAAGATAACAGACCTCTCTGTGGTATAGATGAAGCAGGAAGGGGGCCATTGGCCGGTTCGCTTGTGATGGCCGGTGTGGTGTTGACAGAAAATATTGACGGGTTGATGGACTCAAAGCAGTTGAGTGAAAAAAAGCGGGAGATCTTTTTTGAAAAGATTGTTGCTACAGCACGGTACCATATTGTTTCGTTTCGTGCCGAGGAGATCGATGGAGAGGGGATATCGAAATGTTTGGCAAAAGGACTGCGTGCCATTCAGAAAGCACTGCCGGAGTGCCGCTATCTTTTTGACGGCAACAGCCGGTTTGGGGTTGACAACCTGGAAACACTTGTCAAAGCCGATGCAATTGTGGCGGAGGTGAGTGCTGCGAGTATTCTGGCAAAGGTGACACGTGACCGGGAAATGGTGAGGCTGTCTGAAGTGTATCCGGAATATGGCTTTGAAAAGCATAAAGGGTATGCGACCAAAGCGCATTATGCAGCGCTGATGCGGTATGGGCGTTCTCCCGTTCACAGAAAAAGCTTCCGTGTCAGGGGGCTTGACGAGCCTACTCTTTTTTAGAGTGGAACGCCGTTGACAGTGAATTTACCGTCTTTGAGAATAAGGTTGTAGATTTTTTTGCCCTTTTCTTCTTTTGGCGGGATGAGCATCATTACCATCATGGCGCGCGGGTCTTTTGCAATCATTGAAGCAATGGTTTGGGAAAGGGAAAGCGTCGTGGTAGCATCGATGGCACCAAGCAGCAGCATTGGGTTTTGCTCAACCTGTGCAAAGTCGATACCCGGGGCAACTTCAAGGGAAGCTTTCACCTCAATGTCGCCCAGATTGTTTCCGTTTTCAACTATTTTGTCGACAGCGAATCTGTTCACCGTCATCTTCATCCCTTTGGAGAGCAGCTGTTTGAGGGCGGCGTTAAAGGCTGCTTCATTTTTTTCAGGGTCGCTGTTTTGCAATACTTCCAGTGCTTTGGCGTCGAGGTTGTCGGTACGGGCATCAAAAACAATCTGCTCCATAGAAACTGTCTGTCCCTGCGCCTGCATGGTACTTTTTGCAATTGTGGCAATGACACTGCTTGAGAGCAGACCGTTTTGCTCTTTTTCGGATGTGTTGATAGCAAGATCATTTAGCGCCAGTTCTCCCTGCCCTTTTTTGGCAACGGTGATATTGGCTACCGTGTAGTTGGCATCCATGTCGTAAGGAGAAGGGCCGGTTGAAGTGTATGTGGTAACGGTTTTGTCTGCAACGGCCTTGATGCCGTCTGAACTCTCCATACCAAGCAGTACGATTTTTTGATTGAGTGTAGAGAGAGCTCCTTTTTTGAGAGTTCCTTCGAATGTTGCCCCTTTCACTGAAAGCGTTACCGAACCGGAATCGTCACGCAGTGTTTCGTGAATATCTTTGAGGTAGCCTTTAAACGCGGAAAGGTCTTTTCGAAGATCAATATGCATCAGCACTTTTTTCTGCGCGAGCATCTTCTCGATCTGCGCCAGCACTTTTTTGTCCTCATCATCTTCTGCCGCGTTGCGTATGCTGTCTGGCAGGGTAAGGGGGTAGAGATCCATGGAAAGAGCACTGTAAAGGTCAGGCTGATAGGTGATGTCGACACCCATTTTCAAGCCCTTGAGTGCTGCTATATCCTGTACGGTTGCCTTTGATCCCACCCGCTTGAAATAGGCAGCCATCTTTTTGGGATCGTCAAAGTCAATGACAAAGTGCTCCTTTTTGGGTGTACTGCTGCGTGTTTCGATGACAAAGCCGTTTTGCTGCATTGTTGAGAGTTCCGTATCGAGTTGATGTTTGAGCTCTTTGTTGAGTTTGCCGCTTCCGGCAGTATAAAAATAGATAAGGGCAATGGCGGCAACGGCAAGGACGCCGGTAATAATTTTTTTCATAGAGGATGTTCCTTAGTGTATTGGGTAGAGAGCTTTGAGGTGATCCATCTTTTTACCAAGATTGAGCAGCGCCATATCTGCAAGAACAAGTGCCATCATCGCTTCGCAGACAACCGCGCCACGAATGGCGACACAGGGGTCATGCCGGCCTTTGAGGTTGCAGACGGTCGGTTCGTTTTCAACGGTGACGGTTTCCTGCTCCTTAAAAATGGAGGGAGTCGGTTTGAAGTGGGTCTTTACAATAAGAGTATCACCGTTGCTGATCCCCCCGAGTATGCCGCCGGAATGGTTGCTTTTGAAACCTTCCGGGGTAATGGGGTCGTTGTTTTGACTGCCTTTGAGATGTGTACTGGCTATGCCGTCACCGATCTCGACGGCTTTGGCAGCATTGATGCCCATCATTGCATCGGCAAGCACGGCATCGAGCTTGTAGTAGAGCGGCTCACCCAGGCCGACAGGGACACCGGTAGCGGTTGTCAGTACCACGCCGCCTACAGAATCGTGTGCTTCTTTTGCAGTTAAAATTGCCGCTTCCTGCTGAGCCTCTTTGTCCGGGTCGAGGGCATAGAGTTTGGAGCCTTTGGCATGTGCAAAGTCAATTTTTTCGGCTTTGATGCCGTCCACTTCGCACAGACCGCTTTGGATTGAAACCCCCAGCTCCTGAAGCATCAGTTTGGCAATGGCACCGCCGGCAACACGTGCAGCGGTTTCTCTTGCAGAGGAGCGTCCGCCGCCACGGTAGTCGCGAAGGCCGTATTTGTGGAAGTAGGTGAAGTCGGCATGGCCGGGGCGAAAGAGGTTTTTGATGCTGTCGTAGTCTTTGCTCTTCTGGTTGGTATTGAAAATGACCATCGCAATAGGCGTGCCGGTGCTGAGCCCTTCGAAGACGCCTGAGAGTATCTCTACTTTGTCATCTTCTTTGCGCCCGGTTTCAAGCTTGCTCTTGCCCGGTTTTCTGCGGTCGAGTTCAGACTGGATAAAGGCTTCGTCTATCTTTAGCCCGGCAGGTACACCGTCGAGGATGCATCCAATTGCTTTGCCGTGAGACTCTCCAAAGGTAGTCAGTGTCAGTTTTTTCCCAAACGTGTTCATTGCTTCAATGCCTCCAGTGCGATTTTTGCCGCCTTCTGCTGTGCCTCTTTTTTGCTTTTGCCTCGTGCCGAAGCGATGGTTTTATCGTTGAGCCTGACAGCAATTTCAAACTCTTTTTTGTGGTCAGGGCCGGAAGAGCCGAGGAGTTCATACTGCGGTGTTACGCCATGTGTTGCCTGTGTCAGCTCCTGCAAAGCGGTTTTATAGTCTTTTGAAAGCGTATCGAGATCGATTTTTGGGTGGGCTGCTTCAAGCAGGTCTATGGCGATTTTTTTTGCGGTATCGAGTCCGGCTTCAAGATAGACGGCACCGATGACCGCTTCAAAAGCATTGGATAGCAGGGAGGGTTTGTTGCGCCCGTTGTTGTTTTCTTCTGCCGGTGAGAGGTAAATGTAACTCCCCAGGTCAATGGCACGGGCAAGCAGGGTAAATCCGCTTTCATTCACCAGTGAAGCTCTTATTTTGGAGAGTATCCCCTCGTTAGATTTTGGAAACTTGTTGAAGAGGTATTCTCCGACGATGAGGTCGAGTACCGCATCGCCGAGAAACTCAAGCCGCTCATTATTGTAAGGCTTTTTGTCACTTTTGTGTGTCAAAGCCTCAATAATCAACTGCTTGTTTTTAAAGGTGTAACCAAGCCGTTTTTCAAGTTTGGCATAGTCTGTCATTGTTGCTCCTTGTGTTTGATGGATCGCTGAATACGTTCGGCTTCGGTACGTGCCAGTTCGTCGCAGCGTTCGTTTTGGGGGTGCCCGTCATGGCCTCGTACCCAGATACCCCTGACGGTATGGGGTTTGGAAACTTCAAGGTACTCTTTCCACAGATCGACATTTTTGACCTTTTTGAAGTCTTTTCTGATCCAGCCGGGAAGCCACTCGTTAATGGCTTTGACAACATAGGAACTGTCCGAAACGACTTCAACATCGCAGGGTTCCTTGAGGCGTTTCAGTCCTTCAATGACCCCGCGAAGTTCCATACGGTTGTTGGTAGTATGGTCTTCCCCGCCAAAATACTCTTTGGTGTGACCGTTGTATTCGAGAATACCTCCGTACCCGCCGGGTCCCGGATTACCGAGACTGGAGCCGTCAGAGTAGAGAGTAATTCGTTTGCGTGCTTGTTTTGGCAACCTGTTCCTCGACTTCTACAGAGTTGATCGTCATGCAGCCTGGACAGCGTTTGAACGATACAGGAAAACTCTGTTTGCATTTTTTACACAGGTATGAAAAGTGTAGATCCGCCTCTTCAAAACCGTTCTCTCTTGCCGTAGCGATCAGATCGACGGCAAAAATACCGCTTTGTGCCATCGGTTTCTGCAGATAGCCTTTGGCATAGTAGAGTGTACTTAGCTGTGTATGATGTGTGATTATATCCAAATCGAGTTGTGAATTGGGTAAGAACCAGAGGATGTCGAGGATATCGTGGAGGTGTGAAATATCGATGCGTTCCCAGGCGATACGGGTGTCGAGTCTAAGCAGTTCAGCAATGACCAGACGGTATAAAGAGGGCTCGGTATCGAGGATGGCAAGAAGTCTGGGTATCTTCTGCTCTGCCGAGAGGCTGTGTTTGGAAGTGAGTTCTAAAAATGTTAGAAACTGTTCGAGCTGTGTCGTGTCTTCTCCCAGCATTTTCAGTGGCTCTATTACCTCTCTGGCGCTTGTGAAGTCATGCATTGTTTCATAAACGATTCCCAGTTCGTAAAGTACTTTTTTGCTGCGTGGCTTTTTGCGCAAAATTTCTACATAAATGGAGCGTGCACGTTCGAGAAAACCTGCATGCAGGTAGGTGCTGCCCAGCCGCTCCATCAGTTCCGTTTTGGCAAGGTCGCTTGGCATATGCTTGATGAGGTAAAGGTAGATGTTGATCGCTTTGTGGTACTCCCCGGAGTTCTCAAATGCTTTGGCAAGCAGTGTCAGCGGTTTGAACATATGTTCCTCAAAGGGCATGTCTGCGGTATCGAGGGCACACTCGGCACTTTCGAACTTGTCAAGGAATTTCAGGAGATTCCCCGCCTCTTTCTGCTGCTTGTAGATGCCCCATGCATAGGTTGCCACCGCAATGATAAGGCTGATGACAATAATGAGCAGTATGCTAAAAAGCGGATCGTTGTAGGCGGGGAGGATATGTTCCATCTATAAGCACCTTTGGTGCAGTGCTGCTGTTACAAGATCAATGTTTGGATTGTCCACTGCGTACTCCTCACTGCTGTGTTGTTGGTGATTATACCAAATAGGATATAATGCCGTCATGATTGATAACGCCTCCATAGAGTCACTAAAAAACAGTATCGATATTGTCGATGTCATCGGAAATTATGTCGAGCTGAAAAAAGCGGGTGCCAACTACAAGGCAAACTGCCCCTTTCACGGTGAAAAGACCCCTTCTTTCGTTGTCAGCCCCTCCAAGCAGATCTACCACTGTTTCGGATGTGGCGCAGGAGGCGATGCCATCAAGTTCGTGATGGAGCTTGAGAAGCTCAGCTACCCTGAAGCGATCGAAAAGCTGGCATCGATGTACAATTTTTCTTTGCGCTATACCAAAGGAAGTTCGGACTACTCCGATGCCAGACGGGTACTTGAAGCAATACAGCGCTGGTATGTCAAAAACCTCGAGCAGAACGAAACGGCGAAAAACTACCTCAAAGAGCGCGGTATTTCACAAAATTCCATTGAGCGTTTCGGTATCGGGTATGTCCCCGACGGGCGTTCGGTCATGCGTTTTTTGGATGCTACGGCGCTTCCGCGTCCGCAGGCAGCCGAAGCGGGTATCATTGCTCAGGGTGAGGATGGCGGCTACTATGCCAGACTGGTGGAGCGTATTACCTTTCCCATCTACTCGCCAAACGGTGCAGCGGTAGGCTTTGGAGGGCGCACCATCACCAACCATCCGGCAAAGTACATCAACTCGCCGCAGACAAAGCTCTTCAACAAGTCACGCCTGCTGTACGGGTACCATCTGGCAAAAGAGAGCATTTACAAAAACAGGAAGCTTATTGTCTGTGAGGGGTACCTTGATGTGGTGATGTTCCATCAGGCAGGTTTTACCGAGGCGGTTGCCACACTGGGGACAGCGCTGACAAGTGAGCACCTGCCGCTGCTGCGAAAGGGGGAGCCGAAGGTCATTTTGGCATACGACGGAGACAAGGCAGGGGTGGCTGCCGCACTCAAGGCGGCACAGATGCTGGCGCATGCCGACTTTGACGGCGGGGTGGTATTGTTCCCAGACGGACAGGATCCTGCCGATCTGATTGCCAAAGGGCAGAGTGAAGCGGTAGCGAAGCTGCTGCGTGAAGCCAAACCGATCATTCCTTTTGTACTCGAAAAGATCGTAGAGGCCTACGACCTGCACGATCCGCGTGCCAAAGAAGCAGCCTTTGGGACGCTCAAACAGTTTCTTTCCGGGCTCAGCCAGATCATTAAAGATGCCTACATCCCCATGGCAGCAAGTTTGTTGGGGGTTGCACCGGCCATGTTTGGCGCACAGGCAAAACCCGAACGTGCCAGAGAGAACTTCTCCCAGCCCAAAGATGATGTCGCACAGCTGAGCATTCTTAAGACACTGGTTGAAAAACCCGAGCTCATTGACTTTGTGCTCGATGTGGTCGACATTCATATGTTTGGAAACTACGCTCCGCTCTTTACTGCGCTGCTGAACAATGAAACACAGCATCCGCACCTGATGGGACTTGCGGTAGATGAGAGTCTGAAGGTACTCAGTGAAGAGGAGTTGCAGGATGCCCTTCGCAATTTTCTCATACGCCATTACGACACCCGCCTTAAACAGATCACAGCAGACAAGAGTATGCCTTTTACCCAGAAAGCATTTCTCATCCGAAAGATCAAAACCGATATTATCCCCCGCCTTAAACGGGGTGAACTGGTTCCCTATGACGATTCCCTCTGACCTGGGGTATTCTTTTATGCTTTTTGTGATAAAATTCTTTCCGCAACATTGATGGGCCCTTAGCTCAGCTGGGAGAGCGCTTCGCTGGCAGCGAAGAGGTCGTCGGTTCGATCCCGATAGGGTCCACCATCTTTTTATACATTCTCTTTATCCCCATATTTTATATCTGGTTCCGCCACTTTCATGACAGGTTCATAGACATTGTTTTCTGGTTCACCATTGACCTGTTTGAGTCCTTTTGAGACCATCTCATAAATCAGGTTCGCAAATCGCTTCAGTTTGAGGTCTTCACCCAGCAGCTGTGTTGCAAGGTTCTGATGAACATCAAGGCTGTCGATGACCGCTGTACTGATCGCTTCGGAAAAACCGCCCATCATAGCCTGCTCTTTGGTGTTGTTTGATACCTGATGGATGACCTTTTCATTTTCCATTACTTTGTCGCTGATGGTACGGGCGTAGTTAAGCATGTCCTCCTCACTCAACCCTCCTTCAAACAGGGCACTGATCTCCCGAACGATGCGCGAAAGCAGTTCTTTGTCAGGATCGTGCGGTCTTGCTTCCCCAGGATTGACAGGTGGCAAAGGATGCGTCTCCTCATCGAGACGGATGCTGTCCTCTTTCTGTTTGTGCAGCTTGTAGTGCGTCAGCTCCACGGCAGAGAGATCAATGGGGTCTTTTTCGTCGATGGTTCTGAGATTGGGGAGGAGCCCTTTTGCATAGACATAGAGTGCCAGAAGCTCTTCATCCTGGTAGTCGACGATCTGCGAAAGAAACTCATACATCCTCACGAAGGTAGTCAAGTCTTTCTTGAAGATCTCCAGCGCCTTTTTCGTCTTTGACACTTCTTCCCGTTCGAGTGTAAGGTTGTGTAAGTGCTTTTCGTCTCCCTCTTGCTCCGCTTTGTCTATCTTCTCTTCAAGATCACGTATTTTTTCTATGCTTTCTTTGTAACGCACCTTGTATCGATCTGCTGCCGGTTTGATTGCCGCACTCATCTGCGCCTGTGTGCCTTTGGGGTCAAAGAATGCATAGGCGTATGCCTCTACTTCGTTTGTCGTGAAGATCCCTGCTGCCTCAAGTTTGGTTTGCAGGTCATAAAGAATGTTCGGGTCGGTGACATCTTCAAGCACGGTGGTTTTGTAGTAGGGTGCGAACGCTTCTTTGATATCTTCCGTTTCGTTGACAAAGTCGAGTATGAATGTCTGCTCTTTGCCCGGATAGATACGGTTGAGTCGTGAAAGCGTCTGCACACAGTCCACACCGCCGAGCTTCTTGTCTACATACATCGCACAGAGCTTGGGCTGGTCGAAGCCGGTCTGGAACTTGTTGGCGACGATCATCACCTGGTACTCGTTGGTATCGAATGCCTTACGCATATCTCTGCCGCGGAGGTTTGGGTTCATCGTCGCTTCGGTATACTCTTTCTCTGCACCTTCAGCATCATCGACCACCTTGCCTGAAAATGCGACCATTGCCTGCATACCGTCGTAACCATGCTCCTTGATGTAAGCATCAAACGCGAGCTTGTACCGCACCGCTGATTGACGGCTTGAGGTCACGACCATTGCCTTTGCCTGATTGTCAAGCATATGTGCCACATGGGTGCGGAAGTGCTCGATGATGATCTCCACTTTCTGTGCGATATTGTACGGGTGGATACTGAGCCACTTGGCGATCTTCGCTTTCGCCCGTTTGCTCTCGACCTCCTGATCCTTTTTCGGGTTGGCGTGTTCGAGCCTGTAGAAGAGTTTATAGGTAATGTATCCTTGCAGTACATCGAGGATGAACCCCTCTTCAATCGCCTGCTTCATCATGTAGGTGTGAAACGGTTGGGGCAGGTTGGTCTCTGACGGCGGCAAAGACGGGTCCGGCAATGTACCGAAGAGTTGCAGCGTCTTCTCCTTGGGCGTTGCGGTAAAGGCGTAAAAGCTGAGATTGCGTCTGCTCCCCTCCGCTTCAAGGGCAGAGGTCATCATCTCTTCGGCACTGATCTCCGCATCTTCGTCCACCTGTTCGACTCCCAGTACCTCTTTGAGCTTTTTGGCGGTCGCGCCGCTTTGTGAAGAGTGGGCTTCATCGGCAATGATGGCGTATTTGCGCTCCTTGAGGCTTGCACGGTGGCGGATGGCATCAAGCACGAACGGGAAGGTCTGAATGGTTGTGATAATGATCTTCGCACCTTTTTCGAGCGCCTCGGCAAGCTGTACCGACTTGCTCTCGTTAGAACCCTCTCTGCTGATACCGACCACCACGCCCTCTTTGTGTTCAAATGAGCCTATGGTCTCCTGCAGCTGGTTGTCCAGCACCGTTCTGTCGGTGATGACAATGACGGAGTCAAATACCGCCTCTTCGTTGTTGCCGTGCAGTGAGGCAAGCTGATGCGCCAGCCACGCAATGGAGTTTGATTTGCCCGAACCGGCACTGTGCTGAATGAGGTAGTGTTCACCCACACCTTTTCCTCTGGTATCGGCAAGCAGTTTTCGAACTGCATCGAGCTGATGGTAGCGGGGGAAAATGAGCGTTTCGCTTTTGTACTTTTTGCCTTGATGATCCTCTTTCTCTTTTACCTCAAGGTGCAGATAGCGTTCAATGATGTTGAGTAGCGAGTCTTTTTGCAGGATCTCTTTGTAAAGGTAGTCGGTGGCGTAGCCGTTCGGATTGGGCGGGTTACCGGCACTGCCGTCGGGTTTGCCCTTGTTGAAAGGGAGGAAACGTGTTTTGGCACCTTCAAGCTTTGTTGTCATATAGACTTCGTCGGTACTGACGGCAAAGTGTACCAGTGTGCGCTTGTTGAAGCCCAGAAGCACCTCGCCTTTGGGGTTGCGGTCGTATCGGTACTGGTTGATGGCATCCTGCACATTTTGTGTGAAGTCGGTTTTCAGCTCCGCCGTTGCGATGGGAATGCCATTAAGGAAGAAGACGAGGTCGATACTGTTGGTGTTCTTGGCTGAGTAGTAGACCTGACGCACCACACGCAGGATGTTGGCATCGTAGTGTGCCTGCGTATCGGGGTTGGGCAGTTCGGGCTTGAACCGGCAGAGCTTGAATTTCGCGCCGATGTACTTGACCTCTTTGCGCAGCGTATGCAGCGCGCCGTGCTTGTCCATATTTTTGGCGATATGTTTGCAAAGCACTTCATCTGTTCGTGCACCCTCTCTGCGCTGCATCTTCTCATACGCTTGCGGCTGAGTACGCTTGATGTAGGTAAGCAGGTCTTCGGGGTAGAGTCCCAGTGCGACATCGTAGCCTTTGGAACTGCCCTCGACCCAACCGTTGTCGGTCAGGTGTACGACGATCTCTGTCTCAAATCTCTCTTCTTTATGTTTGCCGCTACCCATAACGCCTCCAGAACAACTCCACATTATTTGGTTCAATTATAGCTTACATTATTTAAAATGGATACGAAAGAGGATTAACATAAAAAGGACAAAATCACACCGATTTCCTGCCAAAAGCCCATAAATAGGGGCTTTGTCGGTATCTCTGGTCTGTAGCCCGACGTGCGGTTTTATAGTTTTTTAAGCGGTGCACAGCTATACTTCCGGTATCATACACGCTGATTCCTCTGGTATTGGGCAGGTTGCCACTCTACTATGGTCAGCTTTTTTATGCCCATATTTTTTTATGTATGGCTCCCTTCTTTGCAACTGTCAGACAAGGGTTTACAAGGAGGTACAACCATGGTTATCAATGTCAAAAATGAAACCGGCGGTTTCGAGGTCATTGGCTCCAGAGGTGCCGGTGAGATCATCCGCAAAAAGATGAAAAAAGAGCTCGACAAAGGCAATACAGTTACATTGGATTTCGTTGGGGTAGAGCAGGTCACGCAATCTTTCATCGATGAGTTCTTTGGGATCTTCATCAGAGCTTTTGGTATGGAGTACATCAGAGGAAAAGTACTGCTTGTCAACGAAACACAAGGTATCAAAGATACGATCAACTTCGTGATCAAATACTCCAAAGAGATGGTGGCTTAAAAAAAGTCTTCATCCTCTTCGTCATCCAGTTTCCACAAATACTCTCTTTTAAAATAGTCCATATCGTAGTTGATATTTGCCTCGAAGAACTCGAATGCCACCACGACACCTTTCCATGGATTTTCAAGCTTTTTGGCAACAAACTTTCCATTGTCGTACCGAAGCAGTGTGTCATTTGAGATGATGACAAACCGCCCACCGGTCATCTTCAATATCTCAAACATTGCGTAGAGTCCATACCCTGCATTTTTGGCTTGATTATACATCTTTCGCTCTGTAGAGGTAACGCCTTTTTCGAGAGCTTTTTGGATAGCTTCTATCTCTGTCTCAATATTATTGTAGTTCAAGCGCATGTTTTTTAAAAATGCAACGCCCCTGTCGGCTACGACAAACTGTATCTTTCTGTTGGTCGGATAGTATTGTGCCATAGTATAGCCACCTACAGGTGAGTGGGCGTGATCGGCGACATTGTTCATCAGCTCCAGGAAAAGATACTGAAGATAGTGTTTGAGATCGCGGATATCCTCTTCGTTCAGCTGTGTAAAGTTTTGCAGCATGATGTTTGTAATATGTGTAGAGATCTCCTCCAAGCCCATTCTACTATTTTCTATCTTCTCTATGGGGCTGTAGGTTTTGTTGGGGGTATGGTTTTGTATGATCATATTGCGCAGGTAGTCGTTGTCTGTCTGGACTTCTATCTGCCTGTCCACCTGGTAGGCACGCAGCATCCCGATAAATATCGGTTCAATCCAATCAAAGCCGGAAAAGGTGGCATTGTCTTCTTGGAACAGATGCATATATGACTCAATGTTGGACATCGTAACTCTTGGCATAGGACTCCTTTCTATGTGTTTATATATTGTCCTATTGGGACACAGTTCATACCATCGCTTTTTTACTGAAACTGTCTAAAAGTTTGTCTAAACTCGCCTTAGTTTGTCTAATTTGCCAGTGCTCTTTACGTGAACTTCCTACTCTTTCGATGGTGCAGGCAAGCAGGTCTTTGGTCTCAAATCTCTCTTCTTTATGTTTGCTCATTTTGTTTCACGCTCTTTTACATTCCAGTGTCCGCTCTTCAAACTGCCCACCCGCTCGACTCTGCCTTCTTCCTTGAGTTTGGCAATGTCCCGCTTGATGGTCTTGTCACTGACATCGCAGGCGTATGCAAGTTGCTCTATGGTGACGGCACTGTTCTCCTGCATCAATCTTATGATCTTCTCTTGTCTGTTTATTGGGACATTTTTAGGGACAGTTTTGGGGACATCTCTCTCTACTGCCAACTCCTCTTCACAGCTGCGCAGGATGGCTTGAAGCATAAACGCCACAAACGGTGTGCTCTCTCCAGCACTCCCTGCTGCCTCCAATGCGTCATAGTAACCCTGCTGGCTCTCCTTGATGACGCTCTCTATGGGAACAGCGGAAAAGATGGGCTTCCAGTCATAAAGTATCAGACTCTGCCAGAGCCTGCCTATGCGTCCGTTACCGTCTTCGAACGGGTGGATGAACTCGAACTCGTAGTGAAAGACGGAGCTTTTGATAAGCGGGTGAATGTCGGTACTCGAGAGCCAGTCAAACAGATCGCCCATCAGCTGGGGTACTCTGTCGTATAGCGGAGCGACATGCACGACTCCCTCTTCGCCTCCAACACCGACATTGCTCGTTCTGAAACTTCCGGCTTTTGTCAATATTTCCCCCATCAGCATCTTGTGTGCCGACAACAGGTCGTCAAGCTTTTTATAATCGAAGTTGTCAAGGTTGTCATACACCTTGATAGCCCCGTTGACCTCTGCGATCTCACGCACACTTCCCATTACCCGCTTGCCCTCGAGGATAGCCGTAACCTTCTCGATACCGAGGGTGTTGCCTTCTATTGCAAGTGTGCCTGTAATAGTCTTGATCTTGTTGGCTTTCCGCAGCTTTGGTGTGATCGCCGTGGGAGCAAGCAGTTCAAGCTTACCTATGGCTTCACTGATCTGGCTGACGAGGTCGAGGATGGTCGGGGTGATGGTGAAGGGTGGTGTATAGGTCATATCATTCCCTTTTCACAGTCGAGGGTCTTGTCTTTTTCGATAACCCCTCTCTTGAGTATACTTATTATTGCTGATAAATCTTTTAGTTTTCTATCAACAAGTTCAAGTAATTTTCTGTCACTTGAAGAGATGTGCTTTCTTTCTTCTTCATTGTGAGGAAAAGGGTGTTCTATACGGTTTCTGATATCTTTCAACTCTTTTATATGATCCACAGTATATTTGTTATCAAATTGTGAAAGACAGTCTGATAGATTTTTCCCGGCAGATTCGCTATTCCAATTATCAAAGATATTTCCCGCCACGCCCAAAGCTTCAATGGCTTTTATGTACTGAACATACTTTGTGGTTAAATTTTTAGCGCGAAGTCCATCAGCATAATTGGTATAAAATTTTTCGAATTTGTATGCATTTCTTATCAAATTTGAATTCAAGTTAAATTGTCTTTCAAATGATGCTTTTTGTGAAAAAAGACTTATCTTCCAAAAGCCAATACTGTTTGGTTCGACACTTATTAGCGATCCATCTCTAAAAATTTTTTCACAATCAAAAGCATCTATTCCACAATCTGCAAGGATATAGTTTGAGACATATGTGCATAAATGGTATGCTTCATACTTTAAATCGTGAATATTATGTATACAAAATTTACCGCTTTTATCATCACATGGACTATATTCGATATCACTGAAAACCACTTTCACTTCTGTGAGTAAAGCATCTTCTATACTTGCTTCAATGGCAGCGTTTTGAATGTCTGTCTTTACATCTAAATCTGAGTCATCGGCTATTGGAATATCTTTATTTGGCTTGAGAGTAAATATGACTTTTAGTGTACTCTTTTTCATCATCCTTTCTCCCGTACATCGCACCCCACCAGGGTCTCTTCTCTGACTTCGTCATTCACCTGAATCTTCCCCGTCACTGCTGCGCTTATGAGTGCCGTGCGGCGCTCTTTGAGGAGGGTGATGGCTTGCTTGGCTTTTTCGATGAGGGTGTCGATCTTGTTGGTTTGGGTGTCAAGGTAGTCAGCGATTTGTTCTTGTTCGTCCTGGTCAGGTAAAGCAAAAATAAAATTCCGGAAGTCTTCTTGTGCTAAGTTTTGCATACTTGAACTGGTGCCCTCACATACAGTTTGAATATAACCCCTATATATCCCTGTAAGCGTTAAATAGTGTACAAATACAGGAACAACGGACCTAAATATAACTTGCCATAGTCGATCAGGTAAGTAAATATTACAAGGTGCATATTCTACGAATCCAGCAGCACCAACAAGATCAGGAGTATTCATTCGACTAACTATTAAAGTATTTTCTTTTAATTGACATGACACACGCGATACTTCTGCTTTGAATACTGTCTTATTTTGAGAGGGATCAAACTTCCCAGTATAAACACAACTTGTCTTTAAGACACCGATTTCCTCATTTGATGCAGGGGTATCGGAAGCGTTAACACTTGTGCCTGATTCAATTCTGTGAATTACATATTTCATCTTTGTCACTTCCCAATGTTCCGGCACCTCACCCAGCCACGCAACCCCGCTCTCTTTCATCTTCGCATTGGGGTCAAGCCCTTTGGTGACGGCGTGGGAGATGAGTGCCTGCCGTTTCTCCTGCAGGAGTTCGATGAGCCGCTCCTGCTTGGCTATAAGCATGTCGATCTTGGCGGTTTCGCGGTCGAGGAAGTTGGCGATGGTGGTTTGCTCTTCGAGCGGAGGCGATGAAACAAAAATGTTTTTTAAGTCATCAGTACTAAACCTGAATACCTTTAGCCCTGTGGCATATTTTCGCAACTCATTACAAAATACTCTTGAATAATAGTACAAATACTTTCCAAACAAGAGCTTATTGTATGGCTTCAACAGTATTTGTTCCCCACCTATCAAGCCCAACTCTTTCCTGTTATAAAAGCAAGAATGACCCAAGTCCTCGATAGTTTCAGATGTTGATACAAGAATGGTATCACCTTGATGAACAACTTGGTTAGATTTGAAAAATTCACTATTAACATAAAAGTTGAAAGAATCATTAATTTCATCAACTTTATATGTCTTACCATATTGCAAAGCAACAAAGTCACCTTTATTTAATAGTTCATCTTTTTTAAATCCTGTGTTGCCTCTAATGATTGTAGTGATCCAGTCAATTCGATACTTTTCCCAATACTCCGGCACCTCCCCCAACCACTCAACACCACTCTCCTTATACTTCGGATAGGGCTTGTATCTACTCACGCCTTGATCTCCCCAAGCAGCGCTATGATCTCTTCTGTCACCTTGTCCAGCTCTTCATCTATCTCCTCAAGCGGTCGTGGCGGCGTGTACTCGTAGAAGTGGCGGTTGAACGGTATTTCGTAACCGACAACGCCCACTTTCCCGTCTTTTTCATCCACCTTCTTCTCGTCTATCCACGCCAGTGGCACATGCGGCTTGACCTCTCGCTCAAAGTAGTCGTAGATGTCCTCTTTGAGCGGTACATTTTCGTAGTCACGCAGGTCAGGATCGGGCTCAAGTTTGCCTTTCTTGTCGCGGCAGAGTGCCGCTTCGTCGTCGTGTTCGCCCAGATGCTTTTGCAGCAGCTTGAGCTGTGCGGCGGTGAGTTTGATGCCAAGCTTCTCGACAAATACTTCACGGTCGGTGATCTTCTCTTCGTCCATCTTCGAGAGGGCTTCGAGCACCTCCCCTTGCAGGCTTTCGTTCCATTTCCTGAACGCCTTGTTCGCCTTGAGTGCCTCGATGCGTGTCTCATCGTGCGGGTAGAAGCTCAGTTGCAGCGGTCGCTCTACAGTGATGCGACGGTAGCCAAAATCGGTGGTATCAAAAATCTTGCTCACCTTCGACTCCGCAAACTCACCATAGATGCGCACTATCTCTTCTATCTGCTTCTCGCTGATCTGCTTGCGCTTGCTGCCAAGAGACTTGCGCATAGGCTCAAACATATCGCTCGCATTGACAAGCTGCACCTTGCCTTTGCGTTCAGGTGCTTTGTGGTTGGAGAGTATCCAGATGTAGGTGGCGATGCCGGTGTTGAAGAACATATCGGTCGGCATAGCGACGATGGCTTCAAGCAGGTCGTTTTCAAGAATGTAGCGACGTATCTCGCTCTCGCCGCTGCCTGCCCCTCCGGTAAAGAGCGGTGAACCGTTGAGGATGATCCCTATACGGCTGCCGCCCTCCTGCGGCGAGCGCATTTTAGATATGAGATGGAGCAGGAAAAGGAGTGAACCGTCACTCACCCTTGGCAGTCCGGGACCGAACCTGCCGTTGTAGCCTTGCTCCTCGTGCTCCTTGACGACCGCTTTTTGCACCTTTTTCCACTCCACGCCAAAGGGCGGATTGGAGAGCATATAGTCGAACTTCTGGTCTGCCAGGAGGTCGTTGCTGAGGGTGTTGCCGTGTTTGATGTTCTCGACCTTCTGCCCTTTGATGAGCATATCGGCTTTACAGATGGCATAGGACTCTCCGTTGAGCTCCTGACCGAATGTCACCAGTGTGGCATCAGGGTTGATCTCGTGGATATACTCTGTTCCACTGGTAAGGAATCCGCCCGTTCCGGCTGTCGGATCGTAGAGACTGCGGACAATGCACGGCTTGGTGAGTACCTCGTCATCGGTGGAGAAAAGCAGGGATGTGGTCAGGCGCACAATGTCACGAGGCGTAAAGTGCTCTCCCGCTGTCTCGTTGGATGCTTCGGCGAACATACGGATGAGCTCTTCAAAAACGATACCCATCTGATGGTTGCTCACACGGTCGGGGTGCAGGTCTACAGAAGCGAACTTCTCTACAATAAGATAGAGCAGGTTGGTCTCTTCGAGTTTGTCCAACTGCACACTGAACTCATACTTCTCGAAAATCTCCCTTGCGTTGGGACTGAAGCTGTTGATGTAGCTCTCTATGTTCTCCCGCAGGTTGTTCGGGTCGCTCATCAGCTTGGAAAGCGTGTACTTGGATGTGTTGTAGAAGTTGTGCCCCGACTTGCGCACCAGAATCTTCTCGAGCGGTATGCCAAGCTCCTTGCGTGCTTCGTACTCTTCAAGCACTGCATCTCTTGTCGGCTCCAATACACACTCCAGACGGCGCAGCAGTGTAAAGGGCAGGACAACTTTGCCATAATCTGATTGTTTATAGTCACCGCGAAGCAGGTCTGCCGTGCTCCAGATGAGTGATGAGAGTGATGGTTGTGTCATAGATCGCCCGCCTTGTATGTTTACTTGTAGAGATTATAGCAAATCTTGTTAATAGCAGAGACGTGTGTCATGCGGCTAACCAGTCAAACATCACTTTAAGCTATAATGTGTGCATGCATTATAAAGAGGTGGCTGCCGGGAATGGTTAGTGCACTCTAAAAAGGAGACTGTTCCCATGACACCGGAAGAAACGGCACAGCAACGTATTGTGCTTTGCAAGAAAGAACAGCGGGAGTGGCTTGACCTGAGTGCTCTTGGGTTGACGCAGATTCCTGCTGAGGTCAGTGAGCTTGTATGGCTGAAGCGTCTTTCACTTTCCAAAAACGACATCGATTCCATTGAGGGGCTGGCTCCCTTGACGCAGCTGCACAAGCTTGCCTTTTCGCACAACCGCATCAGTGATCTTTCGCCGCTTGCGGGAAATGAACGGCTGAAGTTCCTTTTTATGAAACACAACCGGGTAAAGTCGGTGGATGTATTGGGAATGCTTGGAACACTGAAGAAGATCGATGCGCACCATAATTACATCGAAAATATCGATGCTCTGGCTGGTCTGCCAAAACTGGTTTACCTGGATGTATCGTACAACAACATTGAAAATCTTGATGTGGTAAAAAAGATGAGGTTGAAATGGTTTAATGGGAAGTGTCAAATGTGTCAGTGGTGACCCCTAGGAGACTCGAACTCCTGTGGCATGGATGAAAACCATGAATCCTAACCGCTAGATGAAGGGGCCGCACATAACAAAAACAAGTATCAAGTGGTGACCCCTAGGAGACTCGAACTCCTGTGGCATGGATGAAAACCATGAATCCTAACCGCTAGATGAAGGGGCCATTGACAACTTGTGGACGGAATTATATAAACTGATGCCTTAAATCACTCTTAACATTTGCTATAATTTTGCTAAAAATTGAGAAGGAGATGGATGAAACGGTATTGGTACGGTATTGTGGTACTGTTTGCAGTATTGCTGCAGGGGTGTGGCGAAGCCCCTAAACTTAAAGGAGAGAGCGCGATGATCGTGCTGAAGACACCGGCAATGAAGTATGCCGACATGGGGTTTATATATGCAACCCCGTCAGAGGTAAAAGCGGAGATCTACGGCAGTGGTCAGGCGCTTTTTACACTGCGCATCACGCCCCAAAGTGTCTGTACGAGCCGTTTTGCCTGCCTTGACAGAAGAAGTTTCAATGCCCGAATGCTCTCTGCGAATTATCCGGACGATACACTCGAACGCATTTTTCGGGCAAAACCTCTCTTTAATGGAAAAAATGTCGTAAAAAAACGTAACGGCTTTACACAAAAACTTTTGATGCCGGGAAAATACAATATTGAATACACGGTTTTCAATAATGAGACGGTTTTTCGTGATACAATCAATCAAATTCTCATAAAAATCAAACGGATGCGAGGTTAAAATGAAGTATGTCGGAGCACATGTGAGTGCCAGTGGGGGTGTGGAGAACGCACCGCTCAATGCCATGGCAATAGGAGCAAAAGCCTTTGCCCTTTTTACAAAAAATCAGCGCCAGTGGGTTGCCAAACCGTTGACGCAGGAGTCGATTGACGCGTTTAAAGCCAACCTTGAAAAGAGCGGTATTCTCCCCAAACACGTGTTGCCGCACGACTCCTACCTTATCAATCTCGGGCATCCTGAAGCAGAGAAACTTGAAAAATCACGTACGGCGTTCATTGATGAACTGGAGCGCTGTGCGCAGCTGGGGCTTGACAAGCTCAACTTTCATCCGGGTTCGCATCTGGTGAAGATCCCCAAGTGCGATCCGCACTACGAAGAGAAGCTGATGGAAGCCGAACTGCACTGTCTGGATGTCATTGCCGAGTCGATGAATCTTGCCATTGAAGCGACGGCAGGGTCGGATGTTAAACTGGTCATTGAGAACACTGCAGGGCAGGGGAGCAACCTCGGCTACAAGTTTGAGCATCTCTCTTATCTGATTGACAGAGTCGATGACAAGAGCCGTGTGGGTGTCTGTCTTGACACCTGCCATACGTTTACGGCCGGGTACGACCTGCGTACCCGCGAAGCGTACGATGAAACGATGGATGCCTTCGGGCGCATTGTCGGATTTGAATATTTGATGGGCATGCACATCAACGACTCCAAGCCGCCGCTTGGTTCACGGGTGGATCGCCACCAGTCACTGGGGCTGGGAGAGATCGGCTGGGATGCATTCAAATTCATCATGAATGATCCGCGTATGGATGATATTCCGCTGATACTGGAGACGATCAACGAAGAGATTTGGCCGGAGGAGATAAAAGCGCTTTATGCGCTTGTCGAAGCATAGTGTTTAAATTAAAAAGAGGAGGAGTGGAACAATGAAAATAAAATTTGCCTATCTGTTTATTGCGGTATCGGCATTTGTGCTGATGGGGTGTGGCGGAGCGGACAGCCTGGATCAGCCGGACAAGGAGGAGGTGACAGGGGGAGAAGTCGTTGTTGACTTCGACGCGCAGACAATGCGTAATGTACTTGTTTCCAAAGAAGCGATTCCTGCAGACTATAATAAACCGGTCTATGGGTATAAAGCGTACAAAATCCCATATGAAACGACTGATGAAGAGGGCAACCGTATCGAGGTTTCAGGTCTGATGGTCGTACCGACAGGTGTGCCTGAGGCAATGAAACAAATAGGCTTTTCTCTGGTCAGTGATTCGCATGGTACCATCTTTGCCAATGCCGAAGCCCCCACGGTCATAGCAGAAACGACCAACAGTCCGGATGGTGCGCCTGTCATCCTTACCGCACTGAGCGGCTTTGTTACTTTGCAGGCAGACTACATCGGTTTTGGTGATTCTCTGGGACACTACCATCCCTACCTTTTAAAAAGCTCTTCTGCCGCAACGACCGTTGATTTTATCAATGCGGCACGTGCATTTGCAGCCAACAACGGTATTCCGCTCAACGGTCAGCTTTTTGTAACCGGTTACAGTGAAGGCGGTCATGTTGCCATGGCCGCACTGCAGACATTGGAGAATGAGGGAGAACCGGTTGCCTTTGCCGCACCGATGGCCGGACCTTATATGCTTGACCGTATGGGACAGGGGGTGCTTGCATCCAATGCCCTTCCCGTTCCCTCTTTTATTGCCGACGTGGCATACGCTTTTGCTGTGAGATACGGGGTCAATGTTGATACGCTTGTGAAAGAACCGTATGCCTCGGCATTGCCCGGGCTGTTTGACGGCAGTAAGGCAAGACCTGAAATCGATGCACAGTTGACACATGTCACAACAGACCTTTTTACGGCCGATGCCATCAACCGTTTAACTTCACTTGACAATACTTACTGGTTTACACAGACATTGCAGTTAAACAGTACAGCTTACTGGGGACCGCAAACACCTACCAGACTGGTACAGTGTATGGGGGATGATGTCATTCCTTTTGCCATGTCAACAGGAACAGCGTCTGTCATGCGTGACAATTTTGGTGCGGCAGATATCGGTGTAATTCCGGTTGAAGTGGCCATTACAGGGGATGTCAATACTTCTATCCGTCTGGGGCATGCAGATTGTGCGACACCGGCTTATGGGGTAGTGTCGAAGATTTTTGCAGATGTACGTAAAGCTACAATAGGATATTAGGAGATGATGATGAAAAAAATAGTATTACTTTCCAGTGCTGCGATCAGTGTTTTGACTGCCGCGGCGTACAAGCTTCCGGAACAGTCGGTCAATTCTATGGCGCTGAGTGCAGCCTATGTGGCGCATACGACACAGGCAGACACTGCCTACTTCAACCCTGCCAACATGGCGTTTATGGGAGAGAAACAATATCTTGACGGTGCGGTGACACTTATCAATCTCCCCTCTATCGAGTACTATAACATTGCGAAGACCAAAGAGGAAAATATCATTATTCCCTCGCTTCACTATGTCTCTGCCCCTATGGGTGATTTTAGATGGGGGGTCAGTATGGTGGTACCGGGAGGCCTTTCAAAGCGATGGGATGAACAGCCCGGAAAGCTTTTCGCACAGGAGTTTACCCTTGAGAATGTCGAACTCAATCCGGTATTTTCCTATAAGATCAACGATCAGTTCGCTATAGGTGGCGGTTTACGGGTCGTTTACAGCAGTGGTGTTGTCAAAAGTGACGGACGGGACGGCACACCCTATCCGATTGCACGGGATATGAAAGGTGATACATTTGAATTTGGTTACAACCTTGCATTGACCTACCGTCCCACAGAAGATATCAATGTAGGGGTGACCTACCGTTCCAATATCGACCTTGAAGAAGAAGGTAAGGCCAACCTTTATCTCGGGAGTATCGGTACCCAATATGATGCAAGCGTGACCGTACCGCTGCCTGCAGCACTCAATATTGCCGTCTCCAAAACATGGGACAAGACCTTTACGCTGGAGTTTGGCTATGAGAGAACCTTCTGGTCAACCTATAAGCAGCTCGATTTTCAATACAGTCAGCCTGTGACAAACCCAATTTTGAAACAGGCATTTGACAACCCTATTCCAAAGCACTGGAAAGATACCAATACGTACAAAATCGGTGCGACAATGGTGATGGACAAGATTACGGTTATGATGGGCTTTGCGATTGACGAGACACCTATTCCGGATGAAACACTCAGTTTCGAACTGCCTGACAGTGATGCGAAAGTATTTTCTATGGGGTTCCGGTATCAGCAGACAGAAAACCTGTCATGGGGTGCGGCATTTCTGTACGATGCCAAAGAGGCACGATCGATCGCCAAAGGTGTATCGGACAACCCGGTCATCAATGCAAACGGTGCGAGTTTCAGTGGAGGCGGTGCCTACCTGACAACGCTGGGGCTCTCTTACGAGTTCTAAGATGGCGTATCCGTTCAATACCCTTTACGAGATCGCGCAGCAGCAGGCTAAAAAGCGTGGCGGCAAAACAGCGCTTTTTGTCGATGAAACAAAGATTCGCTACCGTGACATTTTGCAAAAGGCCGATGCGCTCGCAGGCGTACTGGCGAAAAAGGGAGTGAAGCAGGGCGACAGGGTCGCGCTCTTTTTACGAAACTCCCCCGAATTTGTCTACGCCATTTTTGCCGTCTCAAAGCTTGGTGCAATACTTGTCCCCGTTAATACGTTTCTCAAAGCCGATGAACTCAGTTATATTCTTGAAGACAGCGGTGCTTCGGTACTGATCGCTTCGGCAATACATGCCAAAGTGGTGAATGCTTCAAATGCATCACAGGTATGCGGGAGTATTTTCTGGGAGGGTGAGGTCAAAACCGTCAGTGAGAATGATATTGGCTTCGATGCAGTGTGGAATGAGAATGCACAAGCGCCCAATGTGAAAGGAACATTAGATGATACCGCTGTTTTGATCTATACTTCCGGAACAACAGGCAAGCCCAAAGGCGCAATGCTGAGCAACCGGAACATCCTCTCCAACGCCGATTCTGGACGGCAAACCATCCGTGTGACACACCGGGACAGAGTGATCGTCTTTTTGCCCATGTTTCACTCCTTTACATTCTCGATTGGTGTGATTCTGCCTCTGTATGTAGGGGCAAGTATTGTTATTATCAAATCGATACAGCCCTTCAGCAACATCTTTAAACAGACACTGATGAAACGGGTGACGATCTTTTTTGGAGTCCCCGATGTCTACAATGCACTTGCCCGCGCAAAGCTGCCGTGGTACTTTATGTGGTTCAACCGTATCCGTGCATTTATCTCCGGTGCGGCGCCGCTGCAGCCAAAGACACTCGATGCAATGGCGCAAAAGTTCAAGCGTGCCACACTGCTTGAAGGCTACGGGTTGAGTGAAGCGAGTCCGGCTGTCTGCATCAACACCTTTGAAAAGCAGAAGGCAGGTTCGGTAGGAACAGCACTGCCAGGGTACGAGATGAAGATTGTCGATGAGAATATGAATGAACTGCCCCATGGCGAGATCGGTGATATCATTGTCAGAGGTGAGAATGTCATGCAGGGGTACTGGAAGCGCCCCGAAGCGACGGCGGAAACCATTGTCAACGGCTGGCTGTTGACAGGTGACATGGGCTATATGGATGAAGATGGCTTTTTATTCATTGTCGACCGTAAAAAAGACCTTATTATCTCCAAAGGTATCAACATCTATCCACGAGAAATTGAAGATGCCATTGACGGACATCCCCATGTAAAAGCTTCGGCAGTGGTTGGCATTGTAGATGAAAAAAGCGGTGAAATTCCTGTTGCATACGTAGAGCTTGAAGAGGAGGTTGAAACACTGGATGAAGCGGGGCTTAAAAAGCACCTGCGCAGTCAGCTTGCGAACTTCAAGCTGCCCAAGCAGATTCATGTCATTGAAGAGCTTCCTAAAAATGCAACGGGGAAAGTGCTTAAAAGGGTACTCAAGGAGCAGCTTGCCAAATCGGAGGTAACAGATCAAAGCACTGATTAATGCCAAAGTGATCGTTGGTGAAACGACACTTGACACGATGACTATTCTCTTTGACAACACCATACGGGCAGTTGACTCGGATGTCAACACGGAGGGGTGTGAGATTATCGATGCCAAAGGGGCGTATGTTTCGGCAGGCTTTATTGACATTCATATTCACGGCAGCGGCGGTGCAGATGTGATGGATGCCACGTCAGAGGCACTTGAGACGATCTCCAGAACACTGGTAGAAACAGGTACCACTTCATTTGTTGCCACAACGATGACAATGGCACAGGAGAAGATTGACGTGGCGATTGACAATGTGCGTGAGTGTCAAAAGCGTGTAAGTGGTGCGCAGATTTTGGGTGTGCATCTTGAGGGGCCTTTCATCAACCCCGCAAGACAGGGCGCGCAGGATGCCCGATATGTTCAAAAGCCGAAGCTTGCTTCTATTGAAAGGCATATGGATCTGGTTAAAATGATCACCCTTGCGCCTGAAGCGGACGGTGCAAAAGCGTTTATAGGTGACATAAGAGAAAAGTATCCGGACGTACTGCTGAGTATCGGACATTCCGATGCAGACTACGATACTGCCAAGGCAGGCTTTGACCTGGGGATAGGCCATGCCACCCATCTTTTCAATGCGATGCCGCCGTTAAAACACCGTGCGCCGGGTATAGTGGGGGCGGTATTGGATGATGAACGTATCAGTTGTGATATCATTGTCGACCTGGTACATCTGCACCCGGCAATGCTGCGTTTGACCTGGCAGGCTAAAAGAGAGCGTCTCATACTCATTACCGATGCGATGCGTGCGGGGTGCATGAAGAACGGGCGCTATGACCTTGGAGGACAGCAGGTGCACGTAGCAGATGGTGAGGCGAGGCTTCCTGACGGTACACTTGCCGGCAGCGTGTTGAAGATGAATGAAGCAGTGCGCAATATGGTAAAACATACCTCTATGACACTGCCTCAGGCTGTCAGAAGCGTTACAGAGCTGCCTGCAGAAAGGCTGCACCTTGAAAAGAAGGGCAGGCTCGAAGTTGGCTGCGATGCCGATATGGTCATTTTTGATGAAGGGTTGGGTATCATAGCGACATATGTTGCAGGTGAGATGAAATACCAAAGGAGTCTATAGATGTTTGGATTGTTCAAACGCAAAATACGAGAGGTTTACGCCCCGGTTGACGGGCAGGTGGTAGATATTACCGAAGTACCTGACGAGGTCTTTGCCGGTAAAATGGTCGGTGACGGTGTGGCGGTCAACCCTGTCGGCGATACATTCTGTGCCCCTATTGAGGGTGTGGTCAGTAAAATCTTTTCGACAAATCACGCTTTCAGCATCAAAAGTGACAAAGACCTTGAAGTGATGGTGCATATCGGTCTTGAGACGGTAGCACTGGAAGGCAAAGGGTTTGAACGTTTGGTAGAAGAGGGCGCGCAGGTTGCTGCGGGTGATCCCATTATCAAAGCGGATCTGTCCTATATCGCAGAACATGCCAAAAGCACCATTACCCCTGTTGTCGTGTCTGAGACAAGTGATGTCAAAAAGATTGAAAAAAAACTGCGTATCGTCAAGCAGGGCGATACCGTTATGGAGGTAGCGTGATGCCGGAAACCAATCCTGATATGCCGATGTATATTATTTATGCAGTGATTATTGTCGCAACGATCGTCATTTTGAAGATGCCGAAGAAAAAGTGAAACGTCTGAGGGTAATAGTGTGTTAATGCTCCTGGGGTATACTGGAAAGTATGATGCAGATATTACTACTTGAAGACGATAAAATCCTGTGTGAGAGCCTGAAAGAGTATCTTGAAAGTGAAGGATACAGCGTTGATACTGCACATCGTGGTACAGACGTGTTTGATCTGACATTTTCGAAACGCTATGATCTCTATATTCTGGATGTCAATGTACCGGGTACGGACGGGTTTGATGTTCTGACCGAACTGAAAGAGGCGGGAGATGAGACGCCGGCGATCTACATAACGGCACTGACAGATATCAACTCCATATCCAAAGGCTTTCGTATCGGTGCGGAAGACTATATTAAAAAGCCGTTTGATCCTGAAGAGCTGGTAATACGCATTAAAAGCAAATATGAAAGACCTGACAGGGTTGTTGAAATACAGGGGGTGACCTATGACCCGTTACACAAAACAGTACGGAAAGAGGGGGAGATTATCGGGCTTGGAGAGGTACAGGCAAACCTGTTTCATGCCCTTGTGATGCGTGCCAATACTGTGGTGGACAGTTATACCCTGATGGATTTTCTTGAGCAGCCCAATGCCAATGCACTGAGGGTCAATCTTGCAAAGCTCAAGAGCAAACTGGGGATAGAGATCAAAAATATCCGGGGACAGGGGTATATGATTGAAGACCTATGAAGCCGAGTCTCTTGTAAAGAGCTTTTTGATCTTTTTTCTGCTGCTTGAAGTGCTGCTGGCAATCAATACATGGTATGAGTACGGGGTACAGAAAACGGCACTTGAAGCCAAAATTAAAGACCGTATGCGTCTTTGCGCCTATACCATTGAGTGTGGGGGAATGCAGACAGACTTTGTAGACCGAAGCAAAGGAAAAGAGGAGAATGTCCTCTACCGGAACGGGGGAAGTCTCTACAGCTACTTTACCGTTCCCAAAGCGGAAAAGCATCTGATGAAAGTCATCTATCCCAAACAGCGATTTGAAGCAGCGGTAAAGAAGCTGGAAGAAACGTTGTTGCATAAGTTTTTGCTCTATACCCTTTTCTCCGCGGCAGTCTCTTTGCTTTTTTCCCTCTATGCGCTGATGCCGCTTCGCCGTGCGCTCAGGCTGAATGAAGAGTTTGTCAAAGATATTCTCCACGATTTCAATACACCGCTAAGCTCTATGAAGATTAACCTGAAGCTTTTTAGAAAAGAGGTAGGAGAGAGTCCAAAGATTGCAAGACTGGAGAACAATATCGAGACCATGCTCTCTTTGCAGAAGAATCTGCAAACCTTTCTCAAAGGTATGCAGACGCAGACAGAAGTGTTCGATATCGCTTCTCTTATCGATGAGCGGATACCCTATTTTGAAGTGCTGTATCCCGATATTATCTATCATGCCAGCCTCACCCCGCTCAAGATCAAGGCAAACAGGGATGCCTTTGTCCGGATTGTAGATAATCTTTTCAGCAATGCCGGAAAATACAATAAACCTGAAGGGCAGGTTTTGGTAAGCATAGAGAACAGCCTTCTGAAAATAGAGGATACAGGGAAAGGGATCGCCCATCCGGAAAAGGTCTTTGGGCGTTACTACAAAGAGCAGGAACGCGGGATCGGCATCGGGCTGCATATTGTTAAAAAACTGTGTGACGAGATGCATATACCCGTAGAGATCAGCAGCAGAAGGGGAGAGGGGACAACCTTTTCTCTCGATCTTTCCCGGGTTATTGTGTAGCGTTCTGTGCTTTCAACAGTTCCATGATGCGCCGTTTGAAATGCGGATCGTGATTTTCTTCATAGGCAGCAATAAGTGTTTCGAGTGATCCCTCGTGCAGCAGTTTTTCCTGCTGCAAGGTGCTCAGACGGTGCTGAAGAATAGTGTACTGTGCCGGGGTCAGTGCTGCTCTGCTTTGGGGTGAGTTGAGGTAGTTCCCAAGTTCATACATTGAAGCACGATAGCGGTAATAATGGTAGGAGGGCTGGTCGGAATTGGGCAGGAGTGAAGGCGGAGCGTTCTTTTGATCGAGAGAAATATGCAGTTTTTCGGCAATGCGTGCAATCTCTTTTTTCTTCTCTTCTGTATCCGCCTGTTGGCTGTAGTATCTTAAATAGGGTTCTATCAGTTGTTTCGGAAGCCTGTCATGGATGCCGGAGAGCATATCGCTCCGGTAGTTGCGTATGGCATCCTGGTAGCGTGTTTTGAGTTTTGAATAGTCGGTAATGTCGATAAGGTATGTTTTCACCCCTTTGTAGCGCCGCGGCCCGCTATGAACAACGTACCCTTTGTGTTCCGCGTTTCCAAGCGGTATATAGCCGTATCGTGCAAGTTTTTTCCGAAGTTGGCGGTGATTTGCCTTAAATCGGATGGGCGGCGTTGAAGGTGAAAAAAAGCGGTAGAGCAGATAGGTATTGCCACGATGCAGAAGTACGCCAAGATCATGCCGTTTTTTATGTGTCAGCAGCAGGAAAGGCTTCTTTCCTGACAGGAGCAAAAGGTCAGCCCGTGAAAAATAGGCTCTGTTATGCCTGACAAAGCGACTCTGCTGTACGGTGGTTATTGTATCTATTTCATCGGTCAGGAACAGCTGATTGATGCTGCACCCATGGAAAAACAGTAAGAGTGTAAACAGAAGTGCTTTTTTCAAATAATAACTCCATAATGAACGTGTTTTAGCATAGATAAATCCAATATAGTATACATGAGTTTAGGTTTAGGGAATATAAAAAAAACAGAACATAAACATAACTTCGGATTTTGAGCCTGCCAATAGTAAAGAAGAGAGGAGGAGTGGTATGCTGGCACTCAAAACCCGGAGCCGATACAGTATTATCTCTTTTCACCTCCTTTATTAAGTGTTGTATTATTGTTATCCACAGGAAGGATGGCTACAACATTATCATCCTTTTCCTGCTCTTGAAGCCGATCGAGCATGATATAGGTTACTGTAAACTGACTCTTTGCCCCGCTATCGGAAGCATCAACGGTTGAAGATAGCGAAATCATCAATAACGGAATTATGTAGCGTATCATTGTTATCCTTTGCGGCATGGATTTATACCTCTTTATTGGTATATTTATTGTAATGCAAAAGTGTTACTTCAGTATTACCTGTTGTATGCAGACAAATCAAAGTATTTAGAGATATGACAGGGATGGGTGTAAAGAGATGCGGAGAAAGCCATTCCCGGCGAAGAACCGGAAATGTATAACAAGGGAGACTATAACAACGAATAGGAAAAGAGAAAAAGCTTATTTTGCTTCTTCGGAAGGTGCTTCTTTTTGTGTATTGTTTTTCTCTTCTTCCGTTGCAGGGGTGACATCTTTTTTGGGAGCAGGTGTCATACTTTTTGCATCTTGCTTGATCTGGTCAGCAGTTATATCTGCTTTTTTGACATCATTTGCCTGGGCAAAAAGAGTTGTCATCGCCATCACTGCAATCAGCAATATCGATTTTTTCATGGTATATCCTTTAGGGTATGATTTGGTATCGGATCGATATCCGAACAAACGAATGATAGGACAATACCATTACTTGAGTATTACCGCTGCAATGCTTCTCTTATTGCTTCAGCGACCTTTTCGGCTTTGGCACCAAGTACGATCTGAATGGAGGTCTTGTCCGGGCGGATGACCCCTTTTGCCCCAAGTGCTGTAAAGTCGGCATCATTTAGTATATCGCTGTTCTTGACTTGCATACGCAGCCGGGTGATGCAGGCATCTGTATCGACAATGTTTTGTTTTCCTCCCAGGGCTTTGATGAATGCAGATGCTTCCCCGCCTTCTGCAGTGTGTACATTCTTTGCGGTATCGTCGGAGAGTTCGGTTTCCATGATCTTCAGTTTGAAAAACCTGATGGTGTAGTAGCTCAGCACAAAGTAGAGCAGGGCAAAGACGATTCCCAGCGGAATAATGCGCAGCGGATGGGTAGAGAGTTTGTAATTGATGATATAGTCGATGAATCCTGCGGAAAAACCAAACCCTGCATGAATGTCGAGTGCCTGTGCGGCAGCGAGTGCCAGTCCGGTGAGAAGGGCATGCAGTACAAAAAGTACCGGAGCGACAAAGAGAAAGAGGAACTCCATCGGTTCGGTGATACCTGTTAAAAAAGAGGTAAATGCAACACCGGCAAGAATAGCGGCAGCCTTTTTGCGATACGCTTTGTCCGTATTGAGATAGATCGCATAGGCCATGGCGGGCAGGCCGAACATCATGACTACATAGAATCCCGACATATAGATGCCCGCGCTCTTGTCCCCGGCAAAGAAGCGGTGCAGATCGCCGTTGGCGACAACCGCCACCCCGTCTTTGACATAGTGAAATTCACCGATCTGAAACCAGAAGACAGAGTTGAGAATGTGGTGCAGCCCGATGGGGATAAGCAGACGGTTAAGTACCCCGTAGATGAAGGTCCCGAGCTCACCCATACCGATGATCGCGTTGGAAAATGCATCGATGCCGCTTTGGGCATACTGCCAGAAGTAGCCTGCGATCACCCCAACGACAATGGCCGCAAGTGCGGTGATGATGGGAACGAAGCGCTTGCCACCGAAGAAGCCCAGAAATTCGGGAACCTTGATGGTGTGGTAGCGATTGTAGAGTGTCCCTGCAATGACACCGATGATGATGCCTACAAAGACACCCATGTTGACATCTTTGTCAATAGTGGTGTAAACGGCTTTGGCGATGAGGACGCCCACCGCACCGCTAAGCGCGGCGGCACCGTCGTTGTTTTTGGCAAGACCGTAGGCGATACCCACACCAAAGAGCAGATCGAGGTTGGCAAAGACCGCCTCCCCGGCACTCTTCATCACAAGCGCGATCTCTCCGTCAAAAATGTCACCGAACCCCAGTCTCAGCAGCAGTGCTGCCACAGGCAGTACTGCAATAGGCGTCATCAGCGCCTTTCCGATCTTTTGAAGCAGGTTAAACATGGCGTATCCTCTCTTTGGTTTGTGCTACCAGTCCCGGTGAGACACTCAATGTCGTGATACCTGCGTTGACAAGACGTGCTGTGGCATCACCGTCGCCTGCAAGTTCTCCGCAGATACTGACAGGTTTTTTCGCTTCGGATGCCACCTTTTCTATGGCACGGAAAAGCGCTTCGGAGCGGGGGTCGAGTGAGAGTGTGGGGTGCGTGCGCTCGATGGCGTAGAGGTACTGGTTGAGGTCATTGGTGCCGATGGAGTAGAAGTCGACAACTTCGTTGAACTCCGGTAGCAAAAAGAGTACGGAAGGTACTTCGACCATCATCCCAAACGCTATGGCAGAGATATCGATATTCTCGTTATCGGCTACCTCTTTTGCAAAGGCTTTGGCTTTGGTGAAGCTTTCGACACTGTCGACCATCGGGAACATCACTTTGAGCTCTTTCCCTTCTGCTGCCGTAAAAATAGCTTTTAGCTGTTCGGCAATGAGGTCGGGGTGGCTCTCAAAGAGCCTCACACCGCGGATACCGAGAAAGGGGTTCGGTTCTTTGGGCAGGTTGATGTAGGGAAGCGCTTTGTCCCCGCCCACATCGAGCGTACGGACGGTAATGTCATCAAAGAGGGAGAATATTGCTTTGTAGGCTTCTGTCTGCTCCTGAAACGTCGGCTTTTTCTCCTGAAAAAGAAACTCCGTACGCAGCAGTCCTATCCCCTCCGCACCGGCTTCTTTTGCCGCTTTTGCCGAAGCGGGGTCGGTCACGTTTGCCAGTACCTTTATTTTTCTGCCCGAAGTGGTGGTTGCCGCATCAAAACGTCTGGTATGCTGCGCCTTGTTTTGGTTCCGGTTCTGCGCAAGCAGATGCTCTGCCGTTTCAAAATCGTGTAGCGTAGGGTTTGGCACCAGTACCCCCGCAAAGCCGTCAAGGATGACCGGCTTCTGCATCGCATCGACAGGGTCACGTACGATCAGGGAAGGGATGCCCGAGGCACGCAGCAAGATGGCAGTATGGGAGGCAAGGCTGCTTTTTTGCAGCACGACGCCCTCAAGTGTTTTGGGCAGCTGTTCCACCTGTGAGGGTAACAGGTCGTCAGCCAGAAGTATAAAGGGGGAGGCGGGCCATGCTACTTGGGTTTTGTATCCCATAGCATTTTTAACGTGCCCGAGCAGATCACGGTAATCAGTGATCTTGGATGCCATGGCACCGCCTTCGAGTGCTGCAATAGCGCTGTTGATAGCAGATTCAAAGGCTTCAATCGTCTGTACATCTTGAGAAAGTGTTTCAAGCAGGGAGCGCTGGGCAAGAAAAATGGTACCTTCAGGACGTGTTTTGTTCGCTTTGTACTCTCTTTCAAGTATATCGGCTGTGTTTGCAAGTGCTGTATGAAAGTCTGTACCGTTGGCCTCTTGGCTGTGACGTTCACTGTACCTCCAAAACGGTGCGATGGCAATGCCCTGTGCAATGATGTCACCATGAAAGGCTGACCCTTCATAGGCGTGCGTCGCTTTATCGATGTTTTCGGCAGCTTCGTCACTCTCCATCAGCTTTTCAAAAACGGCAGTAAGCGATTCAAGGGCTTTTTCCGCATCTTTTCCTTTGCAGACAAGATCGAAGTGATCCCCTTTTTCAAGGTTGAGAGAAAGCAGTGCATTGAGGTTTTTGGCATCGATACTTTGACCCCGCGTTTCAGCCTCTATTGATGCAGCAAACTTTTTGGCTTCGGCAGAAAAGACCGCCGCAGGGCGCAAATGAAAACCATTGGGGGAAGTGATATGCAGTACTGCCGTAGCACTCTTGGCAAAAAAGCGATCGAAAAGACCCATGGCTTACTTCAGGTTCCGAACACAGCGTACATAGCGGTCGTAGTATTCGGCGGCACGGCTGCTGGCACCCCGCTTAAAATTCACACCCCAGAATTCATCATCGGCATCGGCAATCGGAGTACTGCTCCAGTAGAACGATTCAGGCTCAATATAATCAAATGCCTTGAACGTTGCCGGTGAAGTGCGGCTGTAGTCGACGATACTGAGCAGTTCTTTGATGGTTGGCAGTCTCCAGTCAGTGTATCCGCCGAGTCTGAGTGCTTTGCAGTAAAGTACCGCTTTGGGGTGAGTAATCTTCACCTCTTTGACATGCGGGGTGTCTTCCCACAGCAGACCGGTACGTGTATCTTTGACCATAGTTGCTTCGGCAAACAGAAATGCGGCAGGTAACACAAGAAAAAGCACTACTTTGAACATGGTGGGCTCCTTGAAAGGTCTTTGCAATAATATAGTATAGCAAATCAATATATAACTTTGTCTACAGAACACTATGCAAAAGGTGAAATACGGTAAATTGCCTCCTCCTTTATTCCTTAATAATGGGAATTGCTATATAATTGAGTCAAAATTGCCGGATTGGACAATTACAAAGACAGGTGAAACTGTCAGAAATAGATATAAGGATAAACATATGAATTTGGATCATTTAAACGGAAAGACTTTTTTAATTGTGGATGATGACAATTTTAATATACAATTGATTAAAACAATGCTGGATAAACTGGCAAATGTCAAAGTGGTATCTACAGACAAAGGCTCAGAGGCATTGACTGTTTTGAAGGTGTGTGGTGAGTATATTGACATGGTACTGCTGGATCTGCAAATGCCGGAAATGAAAGGGGAAGATGTGCTTGAAGCTATCCGGGATGAGATGCAGTCTGATGTACCGGTATTGATCATTTCCGTCAATGGCCTTGAGGAACAGGAACTCAAAGAGAAGGGTGCAAATGACTTTGTGCTTAAACCGTTTGAGCTGGATGATCTGAAGACAAAAATTATGAAGTATCTGCCAAAGGAAAACTAAGTTTTTGAAATATCTAATTGAATTTATTGAAGCGAAAAACATTAAAAAGAGTGTTATTTATCGTCATTTGAAATGCAGCGAAGAGGAAGCCAAACTGGTGCAGTATGTCTGCCGTCGCTACGTCAAGGGGCTTGAGGAGGTACCTGTACTGGAGATGCTGCAGGAGAATTTCCGCGGTGAGCCTTACCTGTATCTCAAAAAACTGCCGCTGGTAAAAAACCTGCTCGATCTTGGCTGGTTTGTGCAGATCAGCTTCGGACAGGTCAAGGCACATGATTTTTCACAGTTGGAGCTTGTCAATACGTCGGTAACGCCAAGCATGTCGCTTCTGCGACTGCTTGAAGAGGGGTCACTGGAGCTTTCATTGCCGGAGATTAAACCCTACACTGACCATTTGGAGTATTTGCAGGATCAGTTCGATATGATCAGCCTGCTGCACAAGATCGCTACCTATAAGCAGGGGTTTGCAGACAATACACTCAGCATTGGAAGGCTCAAAAACAAGCTGACACTGTTGACCAAGCGGATTGAAGAACGTGTCAAGATGACCAAAACCCCCATTGTCGTTGAAGAGTTTTTCAAAGAAAAAGGGCTTGACGAGAAGGAGCAGCGCATTTTTCTGGCACTGCTCAAAGAGGAGTATAGCGGCGGAGAGGGACAGTTTCGTGATATGAATACGCTCATCGAACTCATCAGTTTCGATGAGTACGAAAAGATCAAGAACCGTGCGCTGCTCGAAGATGGTGCGAGGCTGATTACCGAAGGGATCATTGACTATGAAGAGATCCTCAATATGTTCGGGGGTGTGAGCCGTTCGTTTTACCTTCAGGAGGAGGTGATGCAGCGTATTATTCACCCAAAGAAAAAGAAAAAAGTCACCAAACTTAAACTTGATGCGCTGGTGAAAGAACAGGATATCTTCGAATATCTCAAGCCCGAAACCACGCTTGACGATGTGGTGCTTCACCCCAAAACGCGTGAAACCCTTAATAATGTCGTCAAACAGGTTGACAAAGAGGTCTTTAAAAAACTTCGTGAGTGGGGCATCAAAGATAAGCGAAAAAGCATCGATGCGCGCATCATCTTCTACGGTGCGGCAGGAACAGGAAAGACCATGACGGCAATGAGTCTTGCCAAGACACTTAAAAAGCCCATTCTCTCTTTTGACTGTTCGAAGATCCTTTCGATGTATGTCGGAGAGAGTGAAAAGAACGTGCGCCGCATTTTCGATGACTTTAGGGAACTCAGTGCCAAAGCGAAGGTTGAACCTATTTTACTGCTTAATGAGGCGGATCAGTTCCTCAGTTCCCGAAGCGAGGGAGCCGGTAGCAGTGCAGACAAGATGCACAACCAGATGCAAAATATTTTCCTCGAACAGATTGAACGTTTTGAAGGCATTCTGATTGCTACAACCAACCTGCTTGGCAACATCGATAAAGCCTTTTCTCGCCGATTCAACTACAAAATAGAGTTTAAGAAGCCCGGCAGGAAGCAGCGCTTGCGCCTGTGGCAGTTCATGTTGCCTGAAAAGGCTGACTATGCCGAAGATTTCGATGTGGAAGCGCTGGCGAAGTATGAACTGACCGGTGGACAGATCAATCTGGTGATACGTAACACCGCCTACAAAGTTGCCGTACGAGAAGAGAGTGTTTTCAGCAACCGTGATTTCCTTGAAGAGATCGAAAAGGAACTTGGCAGCAGCTTCGATGGGGTAAAAAGTATGGGATTTAAAATATAATATACGTTATATACGTTGCAAAGTGACGGTTATAGCGTAACGGAAGAGAGCTTTATCGCAGATACCCTGAAAAACAGGGTACTGTGCAGTTAAGCCGTTTTACTGTGCTGCTTTGTGCAGTTTCTCTTTTACCTCCGAAACATCACCCCCTTCTATCAGTGTTTCACAGCAGAAGTTCTCTTTAAAATCTGGCAAGACAATGGCAAACGGAACGGCAGATGCATCCTTGATAATATCGCTTATCAGACAGCCGGTTTTGGCAAAGGCTTTCCCTTCAAAGAGAACAAAGCGGTATTTCTGTTGCTCAAGATGGTCAATGAGATCATCTTCAGAGGTTGCTTTATCGACACTGTATCCGAGATTGAGAAGCATCTTCTCATAAATATCGGCAATCATACCCATTGAATGATACAGCAGTACATCCCGTCTTGTCATCTCCTGTTTATCTTCATCGGGAGCAGTCTCTTTCTTGGGCATATCTTCTGAATCCGCCTGCTTTGGCGGTAGAATATGCAGTATCTCATCCTCGTTTTTTTCTGTCTCTTTTTCCTGGATAAGCGGTTGTTCCCTGAGACGTTTTGGGAAATACTCCTGCAACAGCACATTGAGCTTTTCCAGATCGATCGGTTTGGAGAGGTAGTTATCCATCCCCTCCTCCATATACTTTTCCCTGTCACCGGAGAGGGCATTGGCCGTCAATGCAACAATAGGGATATGATGTTTTCTGTTTTTCTCTTCATACTCGATGATTTTATGCGTTGCTTCTATCCCTCCCATGACAGGCATCTGGACATCCATAAAAATCATATCGTAGTCGTTTTGCATACGAAGGTCGAGTGCCTCCTGCCCATTGCTTGCCAGTGTGACATTGATACCCAGCGAACCAAGTACATTTTTGATCAGCTTCTGGTTAATACTGTTGTCTTCGGCAACCAGAATATTAAGACCGTCAAATGTGACCTTTTGTGCTTTTTCTACCGGTTTTGAAGAGGTACGGATCTCTTTGTCATAGACAACTTCCATGGACTTGAATGTTTTTGTCAGGTTCAATGGTTTGTACAGTACCCTGTCTATCTGTTCAAGCAGCGGTTCTATCAGTTTTTTCCTGTCAGGAGCAATAATAAGAACGATTTTGCAGGGAAGTGCAAGATACTTCTCAAGTTCCCCTTTTCTCTGATGATGGGCATAGTTGATGTACAGGATATCCGGAAGCTCACTCTTTGGCATCGTGAAGATTTTCTCCTCGTCATAGAGCTCAAAGAGCGCGCCGGTATAGAGTACGTATCGCTCCAGGTTTTTTGCAATGCTCTTTTCCTGAACGTCATTTCTTGCAAGCAAACCTACTTTGAAACCAAGCATATTGATGATTTTTCTCGGTGCGCTTTCCTTGGTTTTTTCAAGTGTCAGGCTGAAGAAGAAAGTAGAGCCTTGTCCCTCTTCGCTCTCAATATCGAGCTCCCCACCCATGAGTGAGACCAGTTTCCCGGAAATGGCAAGCCCAAGGCCGGTACCTCCAAACTTTCTGCTTGTCGATACATCCGCCTGTGAAAATGCTTCGAAGATCTTGCTTCTTTGACTTGGTGAAATACCGATACCGGTATCTGATACTGCGAATTTAACAGTTACATAGTCATTACTTTCGGCAACTTTTTCAACAGAAACATCGACAGAACCTTTTGCGTTTGTAAATTTGATCGCATTACTGATGAGGTTAACGATGACCTGCGATATTTTGGTCGGATCACCCATCACCTTGCTTGGAAGATCCGGGTCAATGAATACCCCAAGTTCTATATTCTTCTCTGCTGCTTTTGCACCGTAAGATTCAATAGAAGATTCAAACTGCGTAACAGGGTCAAATTCGATATGCTCAAGCTCTATCTTGTCTGCTTTGATCTTGGAAAGATCGAGTATGTCATTTACGATCGTTAAAAGGTTGTCCGAACTGTTTTCTATGACCTGGATGAACTCTTGTTGCTCTTCATCGAGGTTAGAGTCTTTCAACAGCTGGGTAAATCCGACAATCCCATTGAGCGGTGTTCGGATTTCATGGGACATATTGGCAAGGAAAAGGTCTTTTGCCTGGTTTGCCGCCCGTATGGTATCGACAAGAAAACGGTAGATACCGTTTGTATCCCGCCGGTCGATCAGACGCTGCAGCTCTTTTTGCTGATCTTTGTCCAGTACCGCTTCAATATCTTTGAGTGTATCCTCAAAGAGTTTTCGGTCTTTGGTCATGTTATAGTAGAGTACCAGCAGTATCACAAGGATTATCAGTGCTACAAGTGCCCATAGCCCGTACTGTATCAGTTGTGCTTTCCAGATTTCTGCTTTTGCATCGACTTTTTTGTGTGCTTCATTGCGCAGTTTGTGTTCCGATTCCAGTAAGTACTGCTGCTTTGCCGTACTCTGTTTTGTCCATGCTTTTGGTGAAACTGCATACTTTCCGTTTTGTGCCCCATAGAATATTTTTACACGCTCCCGGCTGCCGATCTTATTGTATGCTGCATCTGATATGATTGCTTTGAGCTCTTTTCGCAATGTTGCATCAGAGAGTCCCTTGAGAGAAGGCAGGGCATCATAAAGCAAGAGCGTATCCCACACCTTCAGGTCATCATCTTTCATGGGGTATCGGCCATTAAGTACAAACAGAATACCGGTATCTTCAAGTACACTGTTTCCCTTGAGATCTGTATAGGCACTCAGCAAATCCAGATACTCTTTAACATTGCCTTCCTGTTTTGCCGCAATGATCTTTATGGCACCGCTCAATGCTTTGAATATCTCCTGATGATAGATCGTATAGAAGGTGTCGCGATAATCAGAACTGAGTGTATCGATACTGTTTCTTACTTTTTTCAGACTGTTATGTATCGAGGTTAGACGGCGTGTGTACATGCCAAAGCTTGGATGATCATGCACATAGGCAGAGAGTTCTTCCAGCTTGCCGTCGACACTTTCACGGCTGCTTTCAAGTGACTCTTTCCCTTTTTTGCCGTGACTTCCCATAAAGATCGCCGAAGCGATACGCTCTTTGGATATGACCCCGATAGTTTCATCAAGTAAGTCGACAAAATGGATCTCTTTTCTGCTTTCTACGGCTTTCTGATACTTCTGAAATGCACCGTAGGTTTGATATGAGATCATCCCCAGCACTACAAGTACAAGCAGCATCAGAAAAGAAAAAATATTTTTATTGTTTAGCCATCTCATCTTGGTCCTTTATTGGTTTTGGTTGTGATACAGTGCAATTTTCACTATCTGGCTTTCCAGATAGTCTGTTGAAAGTATCATGAGTTTTGGGATGAAAAGCATTTCAGATTTTTTAAAAAAACTGTCATTGACCTGCCATCCTTCGATTACGTTGCGTTTTACAGACGTCAGGTCACCTGAATAACGGTATGCTTTGATCTTTTTTAAACGGGCATTAAAAGCAGTGATCGCCTCCTGCATCTGTTCACGGTTTGTTGTATTGTCAAATCCGGTATGCAGTGCCATATAGTATTTCATCATACGCTCAAGGAGGTACTCCATCTGCTTGGTAACCATCAGCATTTTTTCTTCTTTTGTAAACTGGTAGGTGTGTGCAGCCGCAATGGAATCTGCCCCCTCCAGAATTGTTTCACTGTAGTCAAGCATCAGTGCGGCTTTTTCGCTGTCGAGCGGTTCAGTCAAAATATGGGCAATCTGATCTTTACTGTAGGCAAGAAACTCCAGAATATCTTTGGTATCTTTGTCTTTGGTCGTTTCGGCAATCGTGTCGAGGTTGTTGCTCAATTCGACAAGCTGACTCTTTAGTTCGTTTTTTACCTTGTCCCGGTAAGGTGCCTTGAACATCAAAAGGTACTCTTTCACGATCTTTTGGCTTAGAAAGCGCAGATTTTCTGTCGCCTCCAGAATGGTAATATCACCCCGTGTAGCAAAAAGATTTTTCTTTACATCCGAAGGTGGATCCTTTTGCTCTGCTGCCTGTACTCCCACCCAAAAGAGAGAGAGCATCAGACATGCATAAAAAATCTTTTTCATGATGGCTCCTTCTATTTGTAAAGATCAACATACATGGCCGTGATCTGGTTCATCTTTTTGGTAATGTCATCGGTTGTGTTAAATACGATCAGCGGCAGTCCGCCTTTTTCGATATTGAGATAGAACTTGTAGACGATCTTCCACAGTCTGTCGATATCGTGCAGTTTACGGTTGATTTCCGGTGTGTTCTCCGGGTTTGCCATCAAGGCTTTGTGTGCTTCGCTGAAGGCTTTGACCGCTGCTTTCATCTGATCGACAGTGTTTTTGTCTTTAATGCCTGCCTGATAGGCGATGTAGTATTTGGCAATACGCTGTGCCAGCATACGCTGTTTACCCGCTTTACCGACAATGGCAGATTCTTTTACTTTTACTTTGTCTTTTAGTGAATTGACAACATATTGGCTTCCTTCAAGCATTGATTCACTCAAGTCAATGATCAGTTGAGCGTTATCCAGACTGTATGGCTCGTTGGCAGTCGATTTGAAATCTTCGATACTCAACTGTACGAATGCCAGCAGGTTCTGAATTTCGGGATCGTTGATCGAATCTACCAGACGTTTATGGATCTTCACCATCTCTTCCATCGATGCTTTCATCTGCTTTTTCGCTTTGGAGACGGCTACTTTTTCACCTGCATAGAGGTAGTCTTTGGCAATTCTCTGGGAGAGCATACGCTGTTTTCCCGCTACATCGATCAGTTCGACCATCTCGGCTACAGCCGCTTTATTGGTAACGATACCGCTTTGTGGTGTGTTCCCTTCTGCATAGAGTGTGTTCCCTCCAGCCATTATCATCATTACCGACGCTGCCAACCCTGCTTTTTTCATCCATTCTCGTTTCATTTTTTCTCCTTTATTTTGATTCTTCTGCAACATACAGTTCTGTAACCTGATTCATATTTTTGAGTATATCATCAGATTTTTTGTAGATCAGGCTCGGGACAAACTTCGATTTGGAGCGGTTCATCATCTCAAAGAACATGAACGCACGTTTGACTTTTACCAACAGTTTCTTTGTCTCATCTGTATTGATATCTGCTTTTTCAAGTGTTTCATTTGACTGCTTGAAAAGGGTGAGTGCATCATCCAGTTTCTGTTTAAACTCCGGATCATTCACACCCCATACTTTCAGCATATAGAGGCTTGCCATTCTCTGGGAGAGCATCCGCTGACGTCCTGCCGTATTGACGAGTTCCCCAGAGGATTTTCCTGATGCTTTTGCAAACATCTTTGTCGCTTTGTCAGAGGCCTTCAGCAACAGTTCGAGTTTCTGCTGCAGGGTGCCTGCCTTTTGTACATCGGGTTTTCCCTGAAGTACCTTTTTAAGAGGTTTCCACGCTTTTTCTACTTCGGCAAGCGCCTCTTTTGTCGCACTGTCTTTTGCATATGCCTGCAGTGATTTCAAATGATCGTCAAATGCACTTATTGTGGATGCCAGATCCTTTTTAGGATCACCAAAGGTATTGCCCATGCCCACCATGGCATAATCTTTGAGGATACGCTGCGTATACATTCGCTGTTTCCCTGCAATGTTGATTGCAGATGCATCGTTGGGAATTTCGACTGCCCAAAGGCTTCCGAAAAGAAGAGAGGATGCCATCATCCCTTTTAGTAGTCTATATTTCTTTTTTTGCATCGTTATTTCTCCTGTGCAGCATACAGTCCGGTAACCGTATTCATATCTTTAAGGATATCGTTGGACTTTTTATAGATCAGTGCCGGAATGAACTTCGATTTGGATCGGTTCATGATTTCAAAAAACTTGAAAGAGC
>JALUXB010000029.1 GCA_027019175.1 Sulfurovum sp.
AGGAATAACTACATGTGAATTTTCCAACCCGTACAGAATTGGGAACGCGATTATATCCAAATGTTTGTTAAGATTTTTTGAAATGGGGTTAAAAATTCCGGTACTGAGACCGGAATGGCAGGAGGTTAGGCGTTCTGAAGCTCGGCAAGCTTCTCTTTGACCGCTTCGACATGCCCTTTGACACGCACCTTTTCCCACTTTGCAGCGATCTTGCCGTCGGGGTCGATGATAAATGTGGAGCGTACCACGCCCATATACTCACGCCCGTAGTTCTTCTTCAACTGCCATACACCGAACAACTGGCACACCTCTTTCTCCTCATCGGCCAGCAGTGTGATCTTCAACCCTTTCTTCTCGATGAAGTTGCGGTGTCTTTTGGGAGAGTCCGGGCTTACACCCAGTACCAGCGCATTGAGTCCCTCGAAATCAGGCAATGCTTCGGTAAACTCCAGCGCTTCTGTCGTACAGCCGGGGGTATTGTCTTTGGGGTAGAAGTAGAGCACAATCCACTTTCCCTTGATATCCCTAAAACAGATCTCCTCCTCATCCTGGTTTGGCAGACAGAAATCTGGTACCGTATCACCAACGTTCAACATAAAAAACTCCTTCATATTTTAATTTTTAACTTTTAATTTTTAATTCATTCGGTAGTATATCAAAATGAATGAAAAAAATGTACCCGACAAAGCCCAACTCCTCGAAGAGATCGAAAAACTGATCGCGTACGGCAGAGAGGAACCCACTATAAACCCAGATCTGCTCGTCTATCTGAGCGTGGAAGACCTAATCAATATCAAGCGCAAACTGCTTGAGCGCGTAGGCACACTCTCAGAAGAGGACAAGGCATGGCTTGAGCAGTTCAAAAAATATGAGTGATGTTCTCAGTCATCCCACAACGCGTGCATCATCACTTTGATCGCCTCTGCATAGCTTTCGCTCTCTGCAACATCGGGAAAGTCCTCACACGCTTTGAGCCTTTCATAAAGCGCCGCTTCAGACGCTTTTTCCAGTTTTGGCGGCCTTTTGAGGTAGCACTGCGAAAGATACCAGAGCAGCACAAATGCACTGCTGTGTCCGTTGAGGTATGCAGCGCAAAACGCTTCAAAGTCTTTTTTCCTGCTTGCTTCGAAACTCTCTATAACCGTTTCAATCAGTTCTTTTAGATGTGTTAGTGGTACAGAGGGGAAAATGAGCCGTGCGGGCGCACCGCCGCTGCTGTACTCACCGCCCAGATAGACGCGTGCGGCCTTCTGTGTGTCACCAAAGAGATTGGTACGCAGCCCCACCAGTCCGATGTCACAGTGGTGGTGCCTGCCGCACCCTTTCAGACAGCCGCTGAAGCCTACCTGGATATGGTGTTTTTCAATCAAATCTAACGGAAGATAGGCAGTATCGTCTTTAATGTTCCACAGTGAAAGCGCACAGTAGCGGCTACCCGCACAGGCAGTCACCTGCGATACAGCAGGAACAGGACTGAAAGGAATGTCCGGCTGTTTCAACCCCACAAGATAGAGGTTCTGGTCTACTCCAAAACGTATGGAGAGCGCCTCTTCTATAGCAAACTTGGCAACTGCTTCAAGCTGTTCTCTCTCCATCTTTCCGTACACACTCTGCACACAGCAGCCGTAGGTACCGTCACGAAGCGGCGTAAAGGTTTCCGGCACATCTTTTTGATGTATCGTTCTGCCTGCAGACTCCAGTACAAAATCACTGTAGGATACAATGTATGCTCTGACCTTGTCCATTCCCACCGCTTCAATGAGATGAAAAAGTCGCGTTTTGGCACGGCTTTGGCGCAGCCCGTGCTCACGGAACGTTTTGGCAACAGCAAGAAAAACTTCCGGAACCTGTTGGGGCAGTACAAAGATATCCGCTGCCTGTGCACTTTCGGAATTCTTGCCGCCAAGGTAGAGATTGAACCCCCATATCCCCTCTTTCTGCGCCAATGCGAAGTAGAGGTCGTTGCCGTAAAAGTGGGTATGGGTCGTTTCACTGCCGCAGATGGCGGTGTTGAACTTGCGCGGAAGCGTGCCCATCCATTCGGGATTGTCCAGAACAGTTGCCTGAATCTGTGCAATGAGCGGGTAGCCCTCTATATGGCTTGAGGGAAGCAGCCCGTCATAGGGGTCGGTGACGATGTTTCGAAAGTTGTCCGTCAGTGTCTGTAGAGTGGTCACACCCGCTTCAAGCAGTTGCTTCCATACTGCCAGCACATTTTCCGCATGCAGGCCGTGCAGTTCAAGCTGTGCACGTGCGGTCAACACCACTTCAAGATTTTCGGCCCTGGCTGTTTCTACAATCTCAAGAAGCTGCTGCGCCTCCATACGCCCGCCGGCAACCCGCACACGCAGCATAAAGCTTTCGGGACGGAGTTTGTTGTTGTAGATACCGTAATTTTTGAGGTAGAAGCGGTCTGCCTCATCAAGCTTGGAAAAATCGAGTGAATTAAGCTTTTGCCTGTACCCAAAAGGGCTGAGTTCCGCTTTGAGCCTCTCTATTTTGTTCAGTTTCATGGTGCAGTACTGTTGGACTCTCTCAAATCTTCCGACCGGTCATACTCCACATTGTACTTTTCAAGGATCTCGCGCTGTTTTGCCATCGCCTCTTTCCGGTCGATGATCACCTTGACACCGTCGTTGTCTTCAAGCAGATAGTAGGGCTCCTTGTTCTGCTGCATTAGGGCGAAGAACTCCTTGAAGTTCTTGAAAGGTTTGCCGTTTACCTTGTCTATCACCCACATACCGAAGTTGTTATCGCCACGGCTGATATCCGAGGCAAGCACCTTGAGCAGTACTACTACTTCCTCTTTCTCTTTGGTCTGCCACTTGGAGGCAAGGTAGCTCAGCTTCAGACGGTTGCGGTTGGTAGAGCGAATAAGATTACGTGTCAGCGGTGAAAAAACATAACCGCCGTAAATGGCATAGGTTGGCATCTCATCATATCGGGTGGTCTTAACAAGGAACATATCATCTCCGGTTTTGGTCAAAGGTACTTCAACGTCCATCGCTTTGCCATTACGGATAATACTGAGTTTGACCTTTTCCCCCATCTGGTGCCGGTCGACATAATAATAGAAGTTGGTGTACTCATGCCGTCTGAACTCCACTGTACCGTCATTTTCAATATTATGGCCGTCGATGGCCGTAATAATGTCATTCTCTTTTAAAATACCTTCAGCAGGGGAACGGTAGACAATTTTGTCAATAACCTTGCCCGTCATGTTGTCATCCAGTCCGTAGTAACGTCGCATCGCCGGATTTTCAAGCTTCTGCGTACCAAGACCCAGGTCTGCAAAACCGTCATAGCGGCCATCTTTCATATCATCGATGAAGTGGCGCACCATCGTAACGGGTACAAGATAGCCGATATTCTGCGATTTGGTGATCACCTGCATTACCACCCCCACAATTTTGCCGTCAGAGAGTGCAGGACCTCCGGAGTTTCCCGGATTGACCGCAGCATCTACCTGTACTGCAAGAAAGCTCTCACCGCTGTGGGCGTAGGTGTGATGTTCGACACGAGACACGACACCGATAGTTGCCGAAAGTGTACTGCCGCCCATCGGGTATCCATAGACGACAATCTGCTGTTCTACTTCAGGAAGTTTTCCAAATTTCAGCGGTGTAACGCCTTTGAAGAATGCCTTGTCTTTGACTTTCAACAGTGCCAGGTCAGCCTGGTGCGATACGGCATAGACTGTAGCAATGTAGCGTTTGCGCTCTCCGTAACGCTGTACCTCCATAAAGGCTTCATTGGCAACCACATGAGCGTTGGTAAGAATATAGCCGCCATCGATAATGGCACCCGAGCCCGTAAAACTCTGCATCGCAGAATCCCATGGAGAAAGATAGTTTGGTACTTTCGCCACCGTATAAATCTTCACAATAGCCTGTTTGGTCATATCTTCTTTATCATTAGCACCAAACAGCATCAGCGTGGCAAACAGTACACTCCATACAAATCTCACTGTTCATCTCCTTTTTGGGATTCCATAAATATTTCGGCATCGACCGCCTCAACACCACGACTGAGTGCCTCTTGAGCCATCAGCCCGGCTGCTTTGTCTGAAAGCAATTCTCTCTCTTCGCTGTAACAGTGTGCCGAACAGACGCCGCAGCTTGGGCTCCTGTCTTTTCCTACAAAGAGTGCGATATCCGGATGCCTGTCAAAAAAAGCTTTGGCATACGTCATTACCGGTTCTGAGAGATCTTCCCCTGTAGCACTTGAAAGTGCCCGTACCCCATTCCCGGTTTCCACAAGATCCATGGTCGGCCGCGGGGTACCAAAAGCATCATCTTCAGGACAGAACGGCACCAGCTGCACATCTCCAAGTGCTTCAAGCAGGGCATCATTACGGTTGTCACGTCCGTCATAGCGGCATGCTTCGCCAAGTAGACAGGCAGAAATAGCTACTTTTTTCATTTAGAACAGAAAGAGCAGCAGGTAAACCCAGATACCCGTCAGTGAAGTCAATGCAATACCGATAAAGGTACGCACCCCCGCTCTTCTGTGCGCATCGGAACCCACTCCCGGCAAAATGCCTCCGCGACGGTACTCCCGCCAGGCACGCAGCAGTGTAGATGCCCAGATACCCAGTGTGACTGTGGCAATCAAGATGTGTACTATCAATACAACAAAAAGATAGTTGTGCGAAACATGGGTATTGCGCACAAATGTCTCATACCCGCCGCCAAGACGCACCCCGTACTCGAAGTAGCCCACCACAATCACAGAGACAATAAAAATGATGCTCTGAGTGATAGCGTGAAGCGTATAGTATCCTCTGCGTGCAAAGGCAATAGCCACCCCCACAAGTAGCGGCAGCAGCGCTACTACAAGGGTGACAAAATCCATAAAAAAAGGGGCTTTGGTACCCAGGAAGCCCGGCTGAAACATATAGCCCATATTTTTCTTCTCCATTCTTTATTGGTGCGTGGTTACGCACCCGACAGGTGACAAACAGTACCCTCTTCCAACACGTCGGGTACGTATTCACGCACCACTCTACCTACAAAAGCTTAACAGATAACTACCGATTTGATCTCCGTAAACTCCTCAAGCGCCCACTTCGGCCCTTCGCGTCCCACACCCGAAAGTTTCGCACCACCGTAAGGCTGCACGTCAAAGCGCAGGGTCGGGATGTCATTGATCACCACGCCGCCACACTCTGCATCATCGATGAAACGCTGCACCAATTTCAAATCGTTGGTAAAGATACTAAATTGCAATCCAAAAGGAGAGTCGTTCATCTTCCCTATTGCCATATCATAATTACGCACGCTGACAAGACTTACAATGGGAGCGAAGACTTCTTCACAAACAATCTTCATCTCATCAGTGACATCTGCCATCACAGTTGGCGGGAAGATACCGTCAACTTCATTTCCTCCGGCAATGACACGTGCACCCTCATTCTTGGCAGAAGCCACCCAGCTTTTGGCACGGTGTTTAGACTCTTCATCGATCAGCGGTCCCATAAAGGTATCTTCATCGTAGGGTGAGCCTACCTTGAGTTTTTGCGTCTCTTCCGCCATCAGCTCGGCAAACGTTTCATAGACATCCTCATTCACATAAATGCGCTGCAGCGATATACATACCTGCCCGGAGTTGTAGAAAGCGCCGTAGGCACACCGTTTGGCCGCCAATACCAGGTCAGCACTCTTGTCGATATAGGTTGCCGCATTGCCGCCAAGTTCAAGAGAAACTTTTTTGATACCAGCCTGTTTGGTAATGATGTTCCCTACCGGTACTGAACCGGTAAAGGAGATGACACGGGGGATATCACTGGTTACCAATGCAGAGCCCACCTCCGCATCACCGTAAACAACACTCAATGTATCCTGTACTGCATAAGGTGATTCAACAAAGAGCTGTGCCAGCATATAGGCGCTCATCGGTGCTTCAGGAGTCGGCTTGAGCACCACGGCATTGCCCGCACCCAGTGCCGGAGCAATTTTATGCGCGACAAGATTAAGGGGGAAGTTGAACGGGGTAATAGCAACAACCACACCCACAGGCTCACGGCGGAAAAAGGCTGTCGTCTTTTTGCCGCTTGGCATCAGATCTGTCGGAATGGTCTCACCGTGCAGATTGGCAAGTTCCATAGCAGTGATTTTGACAGTTTCCGCACAACGTTCTACTTCTACACGTGCAAAAGTGATGGGTTTTGCTACCTCTTTGGCAAGCATCATAGCAAAAGCTTCTTTCTCCGCTTCGAGTTTCATAGCAACATCTTCAAGCCACTTGATGCGCTGTGAGAGCGGACTCTTTTTGGCCTCACGCGATGCCATCTGTGCAATCTGAAGCGCTTTTTGGGCATCTTCGGAGCTACATACCGGTGCAGTAGAGACTACCTTGCCGTCATAGGGACTCTTTCTCTCTGTCTTCGCTTCCCTGCTCTCCTGTGTCGAACCAAAAAAGATCTTCGCTTCCGCCACTTCCGTTTTGCTGTCAAATATACCGAACATCGTGCACCCTCCTGTGGGAATAGTTAATGATGATTGATTATAACGAATGGGGAGTTAAAGTAGGTCGCGTTCACGCTTTGGGATCGCACGAATCATTCGGACAGTAACTTTTTTTCAAAACGAACTTGTAGACAATATCTTTGATCATCAGTATCAGACACCATACCCAGAGGATATCGATAATGATATTGTCTTTGTACTCCAGCCCGAAACGCAGCAGCGGCCATCCGATGAGGATGATGTACTTCATGTAGTAGAAAAAGAGGATACCTGTGCCGTAAATCTCTTTGAGTATGCTCTTCACACTTATCCTTCGAAGTTGGGCGTACCGTCTGGCATATGCTCCATATTTTCGCGCTTGGCTTCCTGCTCTGCTTCGTAAGCGTTCATCTGCATACGCACTTCATTGATCTGCTCCGGGGTCACCCCTTCGTCACTTGACCAGATCACTTCAACATCATCACCGTAAAGTTTTCCCATCTCTTCGATCTTCTCTGCATATTCATAGACATCGAGGACGACAACCGGCTCATCATCGGGCTTTTGCGTATCGACAAGCTCAATATACCAACGCCCGATCGGACTTGTTTTGATGGTAGATTCAAATATGGCTGCCATGGCTAAAATCCTAATTTTTTGTGTTTAAGATCCCCATGATAGACAACGTCTTTGGGGTCAATATTATCATCTTTAAGGACATCCGGTACCGGGTTTTCCGATTCAAGACGCTTGATCTCTTCATCGAGTTCATCTTCCTGATAGGTCATCATCATATCTGCTGCGATCACTTCGGGAATACGCTGGATTTTGATAAGTTTTTCAATCTCCTCTTCGACACCCTCGCCTTCTACGGTAACGATAATCTTCCCCTTCTCTTTGTCATGCACAAAGTAATCGACATAGTCGGCTTCCTTAAACTGTTCCACCAGCATATCAATATGTTTGGGCAAAGCCTGTACTACAATGCTCGATACATTCATTTTTAATCCTCCATTTTTCAGTTCTGTTTACCAAGATCCCAGACCATGACTGTATTGTCGTCACTGGCGGAATAGAGCTTGTTTTCATCTTTAAAAACGATTACGTTAAGTGTACTCTTTTGTCCTTTAAGCACAGCCAATTTTGACTTTGTCAAAGTATTGTAAATTGAAATATCATTATTCTCATCCATCGCAAACGCCACCTTTCTGGCACTTGGGCTCAGTGCCGTTGCATAGATGAAAAAACTGCCTTCAATATACGATCCTTCACCCGTTTGAACATTATAGAGTGCGCCACGTCTGTCTTTGCCTGCGGCAGAAACCATACCGTTTTTAAAATCGACCCGGTATACATTATCAAGGTTCTGCCCCTTCAGCTGTTTGATGATTTTCCCTGTCTGTACATCGATCACGCTCAAAATACCGCTTTCGCAGGCAAATACGGCTTCCGTTTTCTTCTCATTCAGGGCAAAATCTGAAAATTTCGACTCACCAAGCTGTACATGGTAACGCTCTTTTTTTGAGTCAATATTCAGCAAGGCTACTTCATCTCCGAGATATCCCAGGAGAATATGGCTTGAGTCAATAAAACGGGCTTTAATGATCGCTTCCTTGTCATTCGGAGACAGGATCTGTGTCAATTTTCCCTGACGCTCTACAAAAAGATTGGAATAACCGCCCTTTCCGCTGTCACTGAGCAGCAAGTAGGTATCACCCATGCGATCTGTACTTAAAATACGTGCCGGCATCATATCTCCCATAAAATCTTTGACCTTGGGAATCGAAATTTCCTTTATTTTCTCATAGTTGGAAATAGTATACTCTTCAATATGTCCGTTGTCTGTAGCGATAAGCAGTGTATCTGCGGGAGTTAAGACCATATCTTTCGCAAAACCGTTTACGACTATCTGATGTATAGGGCTGACTGTTTGGACTGCCCATACCCATATGCTGAGCAGAAAGAAAAAACAAAACTTTCTCACACCATCTCCTCAACCATATCAAGGATCAAGCCTGCAATTTCCTCTGTATTCAAGTCACATTTCACACCATAAAGATCCTCTTCGGAAGCCATAAAATTTTCAAATATTTCATTTGCTTCGAGTTTCTCAGTAAGCAACTGCATTTTCTCTTCCCCAAGTACCTGTTGTACGGGTTCGGCAATATAGATAATAAAGTTGTAATCTTCATAATCGAATTCAAACTCTTCCGAGTCATAATCTTCTTCGTTCTCATCTACATTGAGAAGATGACGCAGTTCCACCTCTTTGTCTTCGAGTTGTTCAAACAGTTTTGGGTATTTTTCTTGTAAATTCATATGTTTCTCCGTTTCTTTTAAGGTTCCCACAAGGAGCACCACTATATTTTCTCTTATACTCTATTTCAGGGTGCCTCTGTCAAAGCAAATGCTTCATACGAAATCGCCTGTGTCGGACAGCGCGAAAGACAAAAGCCGCAGGCAGTACATTTTTCATTGTCAATCACGGGATTGAAAAGCCCGTTGAACAAAATAGCATCATCAATACAGGGTTCTTTGCAGCTGTAACATATGACGCCATGGTGCGCCACACATGCCTCAAGCGAAATTTTAAATACGGCATTGAGACTGCTTTGTGTACGTTCATGTGCAAGCGAAAGCACCTCCGATTCACAGGCTTCGGCACACGCATCACAGAAAGTACACCCGTTTTGCTTAAAGGTAAGCGCAGGCGTCCCATCTTCTGCTATAAAAATGATCTTTTCGTCACAGGAAGCGACACAGGCTTTGCTTTCACAGCCCGGGCACTCACTCTGAAAAAGAGATTCATTCTCTCCGTATGGCGGTCTTACCAAGAGAGGCGATGCCTCTTTGGCAGAACCGAATTTTGTAGTAAAAGAGGTAAGAATATCTCTTCGACTCGCCACTACTTCACCCCGTCATCGATCATGTTGACAAGATTTGATTTTGTTTTGAACTCACCGGTCAAACCATCTGGTTTAAAGGTATTCGCCACTGCCGTTTTTACATTTGCCTGCGGTGCATGACATTGTGAACAGTTGTAACGTCCCGCGTAAAGATGGTTAAGCTTTTTCTTCTTGGCAAGTTTGATATCACCGACATTACCAATGTCACCTTTGAGGCCGACAACTTTACCCTCTTTTACCAATTCACCGTTCTTGTATACTGTCGTCGGACGGTAATTAATAAAGTGAGACGGTGGAATCGGTGTAGCGCCTACACCCTTCGCCACGTCAGGCATATGGCAGCTTAGACACTGGTTGTTGTCTTTGGTAATCGGCAGTAACCCCTCTACAGAGTGGGGAATCATCGGAGGTGCATTGACATAGGCTCTTTCAAACCTTGGTGCCGCTCCAGGTGCCGGTCTGTCCTCTTTGACTTTAGGCGGTGCAACATTGTCTTCACTGAAGAGTGATGTTTTTCTGAGTCCAAGCACTGTTTCATCAACCACTTTTTTGTTACCAAGATCTTCTTTGGCAATACGGTTTGGATCTGCTACCTTGGCATTGATGTCAATTACTTTCGGTGCTGCGGCTGCGGCAGGAGCTGCGGCAGCCGAGCCGCCTTTGATACTGTCAGCAATGGCTGTAATATCTGCATCAGAGAGAGACTTTACCTGTCCCGCCATAATACCCTTCATTGCACCGCCGTATGTGCCGGCTTTGTACCCTTTGAGTGCTGCGATGATATCTGCTTTGGACATATCCTTAACCACTTTGGATTTACCCATTGCCTTCTTTTCAAAGTTTGCGCCGTGGCATCCGGCACATGCTGCCGTGCTGGCACCATACAGTGCCGATGCTGCAAGCAGCGATCCCGCTGCCAGAAGTTTTATTGTTCGTTTCATACCTTACCTCCCTCTTATTTTTTGATCTCAGCTGCAATCGCTTCGATGTCAGCATCGGAAAGTGCCTTCACCTGTCCCTGCATGACACTTTTCATAGGCCCGCCGAATGTTCCGGCTTTATACCCTTTAAGTGCAGCGATGATCTCCTCTTTGGATAAATCTTTGACAATCTTGGATTTACCCAGTGCCGCCTTGCCAAAGTCTGCACCGTGACATCCTACACACGCTGCTGTGCTGGCCGCATACATTGCTGTTACGCCAAAAAGTACACTGACTGCCATTACCTTTACTGCTGTTTTCATCTTATTCTCCTTCTTTATTTCTTTTGCGCCATTGCGCGAATACTAAATCCCAATGCGTTATCTCCGCACACATCAATACAGCGGCCACAATTGGTACATTCACCATCCGTTACCGATACACTCTCTTTATTGATCATCCAAAGCACCTGGTTCTCAGGACAGACCACTTTACACTCCATACAGGCTGTACAGGCATCGTGATCGTGCTTGACACGGATCAGACTTTTCTGCCCTATCAGCGAATAGGCCGCACCCAATGGGCACAGATGGCCACACCATCCGTTCTTAACCCCAAAGAGGTCGAAAAGGAAAATGGCGATCACCACAGAAATACCTGCACCAAACCCAAAGATGATACCACGCTGCATGATCGTAATAGGGCTGAACACTTCAAATGCCGCTGTGCCTACAACTGCCGACACAATCAGACCAAGTACCATCAGCCAGTAACGGGCATTGCGTTTTAGGAAGCGGTAGTTCACCTCCTCCTTGTCAAGCTTGAGTACCCGTCTTAGCCAGTTAGCCAGGTCGGTAACCATATTGATAGGACAGACCCAGCTGCAAAATGCTCTTCCGCCGACCACAAAATAAAAAAGTGTAATAATCGCCGCACCAAGCAAAACATCGCTTCCGATCACAAATCCTGTTGCGAGCACTTGCAGTGTCGTATAGGGATCTGCCAGCGGAATTACACCAAAGAGCAGTGAAGAGCCGAAGGTTCCTTTGAGAATATGCCATCCATAAGCGTTGGCACCGAAATAGAGTACCAAAAGCCCAATCTGGGTTATGCGTCTCAGGAGAAGATATTTTACCTTTTTCATCAGTATTCAATCTCCTTATTCAGATAATCAACCGGCGCTTCACTACTGCGCTTATCCTGGGTTTCAATCTCATCCATTTTTCGTTCGCCGACCCGCTGCTGGTCTTTGACATCCCAGCCCTTGACATAATGGTCTCCAGGTCTTCCTGTCGAATACTCTCTGGGCAGGATGAAAATGGCGGCTTTTTCCGTGACACATGCTTTTTCACACAATCCGCACCCGGTACAGACATCGGAGTGCACTTCCGGCAGCAAGAATGCATGTTTTCCGGTTCGGTCGTTCTTCTGGTACTCCAGAGAAATCGCCTCATCGAGCAGCGGACAGGCGCGGTAGCACGCATCACACTGCAGTCCCCAGTAGGCGATACAACTCTCTTTGTGTACTACAGCAAGCCCCATTTGCGCCATATTGATGTCAAGCTCACCTTTATCGTTCGTTACCGAAGCTTCATCGAGTGCTCCGGAGGGACAAACCGGCACACAGGGAATGTCGTCACACATATAACAGGGAACATCTCTAGGTGTAAAAAATGGTGTACCGACCAGTTTATGATCCCCGCCTTTTGCCATTTTCAGTGTCCCTGGACGCTGTTTACCTGTCTCTTTGTCTATATTGGTGTCACGATTGACACACGCTTCTGCGCAGAGTCCACATTTGATGCACGCTTTGAGAAAATCTTCTTCAGGCAGTGCTCCCGGCGGTCTCAGTACCAGCTTTGCAGCTTTCGCTTCAGCGCTGTATCCGCTCCACAACACACCGACAAGTGCGGTCAGGCCGACACTTTGTAGTGTCGTCGCCATAAACTTTCGTCTGTTGTTATCGGAGCTTTTTGCCATCTACTTACGCCTTGTAAATTTTAACTGCACATTTTTTGTAGTCTGTCTGCTTACTCATTGGACAAGTCGCATCAAGACACACTTTGTTGATAAAGACTTTTTCATCAAACCATGGTACAAATACCAATCCTTGAGGCGGTCTGTTACGTCCACGTGTCTCGACACGTGCCTTGACCTTGCCACGTCGTGATTCTACCCATACGAGTTCACCACGCTTGACACCTCTGTTTTTTGCATCGTTTGGATGCATATAACAAAGTGCTTCAGGTACCGCACGGTAGAGTTCAGGAACTCTCATTGTCATTGTACCAGAGTGCCAGTGTTCGAGTACACGTCCTGTACAGAGCCAGGTATCGTACTCTTTGTCCGGCATTTCCGGTGGATCCATGTATGGTCTTGCAAAGATCTTCGCTTTGTTAGGCAGCGGTGTTTTCTTTTTATTCTTAATGCCTTTCAGGTCACCGTGAGGCAATGCTTTGGCAAGCGGGCCGTAGAATGCGAAGTCTCCGCCAGGATTGGCTTTGGCGGCATACGGATCGTACTTGACATTGTAACGCCACTGTGTTTCCTTGCCGTCAACGACAGGCCACTTGAGTCCTCTTACTTTATGGTAAACCACAAACGGTGCCAGGTCATGTCCGTGTCCTCTACCGAAGCTTGCATACTCTTCCCAGAGGTACTGGTGAATCATGAAGCCGTATCCCTTGAATACTTTTCCGTCCGAACCGACGACATTTCTGCTGTCACCGAGACACTCAGAGTTGTCAAACCCTTTTTGCGGGAATGCATTGAGATCGATCGGATAGTTTTTCTTTGCTCTCTCATTGGCATACAGGATCTCATACATTGTCGTATCGTCGTTGTATCCAAGTTTTTTTGCATCTTTACGGACATCAGGCAGTTTTTTGCCGTTTCTGAGGGTATATGGTCCCCAGAGGTCTTTGACCGTAAAGCGCTTGGAGAACTCGACCCACTGCCAGGTATCTGACATAGCGTGTCCGACAGGCAGAACCTGCTGTCTCCAGTGCTGTGTACGTCTTTCCGCATTTCCGTATGCACCCCATTTTTCATAGATCATTGCTGAAGGAAGAACAAGGTCGGAAACCATCGCGGAAATTCCGGGATACCCGTCGGATGTGACAATGAAGTTATCCATCTCACGTGCCGCTTTAATCCAGTGTTTTGCACTCGCAGAATCCTGATATGCGTTACAGACGTTCACCCATGCAAACTTGACCACACCGTCCTCGATATCTCTGTGGATCTTCATAATATGTTGGTTCCCCACAGGGTTGAGTGTTCCGGCAGGAATTCTCCATGTTTTCTCGGCATGCGCTCTGTGTTTTGGGTTTTTGACCATCATATCCGCAGGGAGTCTGTGACAGAAGGTACCAACCTCACGCGCAGTTCCACAGGCACTTGGCTGACCGGTCAGAGAGAAGGCTCCGGAACCCGGCTTCGCCTGCTTGTTGAGCATAAAGTGAACATTGTAAGAGAGGGTATTGTCCCATGATCCTCTTGTGTGCTGGTTCATCCCCATTGTCCAGAAGGAGACGACCTTTCTGTCTTTTTCAATGTAGAGATCTGCTAACATCTGCAGTTTCTTCTTGAAACTTTCAAGTGATTCATTTGGATCACCTTTTGCAATTTTTGCTACATAATCAAGTGTGTACGGTTCAAGGGATTTCTTGTAGTCTTCAAAAGAGATCTCCCAGTGCTTGAGTGTACCAGGGGTGTTTTTCATTTTTTCACCCTCTTTTCTGCCGTATGGCGCCAATGCAGGAGCCTCTTTTGCAGAGATCTCTTTGACCATCTCTTTGTTGATCGTCTGCATCTCTTTGGCAGAGTATTTACCCGCACTACCGTCAGGTCTTACCGGTGTAAGAGACTTCTCGCCCTTTCTACGCATACCATAACCGATATTGACCGGTCCGGTTGCAAAAACGATATGTTTCTTGATAAAGTCCCAATCGATAATATCTTCGGTTCCACCGCCTTTTTTGTCACGGTAGACAATCTCTCTTGCAAGGTAATTCCAAAGTGCAAGGTCGGTATTTGGCGAGAAGATAATGTTAAAGTCACCCAGGTCACATGTTCTGTGTGTATAGGTTTGAATGTTGACAACTTTCACTCTGTCAGGGTTGGAGAGCTTTCTGTCTGTAACCCTTGACCAGAGGATTGGGTGCATCTCTGCCATGTTGGAACCCCATGTAACGATGGTATCGGTAATTTCGATATCGTCGTAACATCCTGACGGTTCATCCATACCGAATGTCTGATAGAAACCGACAACCGCTGATGCCATACAGTGACGTGCATTGGGATCGATGGCGTTGGATCGGAATCCCGCTTTCATCATCTTCTGTGCCGCATACCCTTCCATAATGGTATACTGCCCGGAAGCGAAGACCGCTACACCCTCAGGA
>JALUXB010000030.1 GCA_027019175.1 Sulfurovum sp.
GTTTTATAGGGTGGGAGAGATATAAAAGTGCCGAACTGCTCGACCTTATAGGCGATCCAGTGATGCTCAACGACCTCTATGCTGCCGCACTGATCGCATACCCTGAACTTGAGAGCGTCGCTCCCGAAGGATGGTTCTTCTCAGGCAGCGGGAGCACCTTTTTCAAACCGAAGGTTTAGTGCTCCGCGGCATTTGCCATGATCTGTTTGCGAATCTTCGCCGGGCTGATATCGCTCTGCTCATCAAGCTCTCCTATGAGATCTTTACGAATATACACGGTCAGTTTCGCCAGCGCTTCGGTCAGCAGATCTTCATCGGTATCACTAACATGCTTGTCCTGGGCCACTTTCTGATGAAAGACCTTTAGAAAATTGTGATACTCCCCGAGTACAGCAGGAGAAGCGACAATCGCCAGTCGGTGGGTATGAAACTGCAGCTGTGTCAGTTCATCCTGGGAAATATCACGGTGCAGTACAATCGACTCGATACGGTCGATCAGATCACGGTAGGTTTCGGTCTTGAGTTCGATAAACTTGATACTCTGCTCTTTTTCAAGCTCGACAGAGGTCTGCTTGTTCAACAGCATCGCAGTGATGAGAATGGTCGCCAGCGTTCCCAGAATGATGAGGATGATCTCCTGGGTAAAAGGCATTTTGTCCGACATATGGTAGGCAAGGCGCAGAAAAAAGTAGCCTCCTACAAAAAGAATGATACTCAGCAGCATCATAAGAAGATTGTTCTTGACAGCCTGGTTCATGGTTAGCCTTTGGGGATTGGTAGAATATTTGCAGATAGTAACACAGAGAAGGTCAAATGCGGGTAAAACCCGCATCCGGTTTATTTGACGGAAATGCTTTTGGCTTTGCGTGACTCCTCTTTCTCAAGCGAGATATAGAGCCTTCCATCTTCATACTTGGCATCGATCTTGTTCTTGTCGACACCCTCCGGAAGAATGAAACTTCTTGAGATCAGACCGAAGTTGCTCTCCATCAGGTAGTAGTCCTCTTTCTTGACTTCGTTTTTCATCTTTCGAACTGCTTTTACGGTCAGAATGTTGTCTTCGACTTTCAGTTCGATGTCCTCTTTCTTGACACCGGGAAGGTCGATCTCGATCTCGAAACCGTCACTTCCCTTCTTGGCAAGGTTGGCGAACGGAAGGTGGCTTGCGACGTTCGCAAAGGTCTCTTTGGCCACTTCAAGCCCCTTCTCAACCTTCTCCTCAACGGTACTTGCTACCTCTTTTGCAGTTTTTGCTACATCCATTTTAACCTCCTTCGCTCAAAATTTACTTAATTTCGATCTTGCGAGGCTTCTTCTCTTCCTCTTTCACTTTTGGAATGACCACTTCAAGCACACCGTCTCTGCTCTCAGCCTGAATGTGCTCTACATCCACCTTCTCAGGCAGTGTGAAGCTTCGGCTGAACTTGCCGTAGCGGCTCTCTACCTTGTAGTAGTCATCCTCTTTCGCCTCATCTTTGTACTTTCTTTCGCCAGAAATGGTAAGTACATTGTCTTCAGTGGTAATTTCTATATCCTCTTTCCTGATACCGGGAAGATCCACTTCGATGTAATAGGCATCGTCACTCTCTCTGGTATTGACAGAGGGAACGAACGAAGTGATGTTGCTCTCCTCTTTGACAGCAGGGTCGAACTGGTTCATCAAAGAGTGGAGCACCTCAAATCCTTTTCTCAGGTCCATATCGTTATAAGGGTTGTATCTTGTCACTAACATTGCTGACTCCTTTTTCTCTTTTTTCTGCCACCATTATACATACAGCAGCAGCAAGTGATATGCTACTTTGGTTGCATTATTTCTCTTCTTTGAAAAAGTAATCAAAATTTTAAAAATGTCAGGAAAGGAGCGTCCTAAAAGAGGTTGATCTTGTCCAAAAGACTGCTTGCATCAAGAATCTGGATATCCTTGTTCTTGGTCGCGATGGTACCGTCGGACTTGAGCGCTTTAAGGTGGCGTTCCACCACATGACGTACCGTACCGATGAGTTTGGCGATCTCCGTGTTGGAAAGTCCCTGAATGAGTTTGTATTTAAGTCGGTTGTTGGGGTCTAGGTTCTGCAGCAGCAGTTTGATGAGACGCTCCGAGGTCGAGTAGAGCGACAGGTCGGTGGCAAGCTCCTCCATATGGCGCATCTGCTGTGCCAGGTAGGGGAAGAACATCCTGTTGAACGACTCGTTTGTCTGAAGCAGGTGCCGCACCTCCTCTATGGGAAGCTGCAGCAGTTCGGAGTCTTCAAGTGCTTCATACATGACGTCGTGCGGCTGACCGTCAAGCAGCACGATCGTATCGAACATATCCCCCTCTCGGTAGACGAAGATCGTCTGTTCCTTTCCGTTATCCAAATTGAGCTGATAGCTCTTGATCTTGCCGCTGATAACGATGTAAAAGTAGCGCAGCAGTTCATCTCCGCTGAAAAGTGTCTCACCTTTCTTCACAGAGAGGCGTCTGGTAACACGGGTAATCTCACTCTGCGCTTTGGTATCGAGGTTGTAAAACGGTACGACTGTATCGGGAAGCACGTCACTCCTTTGGATTTTCAATACGTTATTCTATCGCATCGATGCAAAAACAGCGCTTCATCGGCTTCAATCTTTAAAGGTATGCTATAATGCCGAAAAAACAACAGGTAGACAATTTGGCCATCAACATCGTAGCACAGAACAAAAAAGCCAGACACGACTATGAGATACTCGAGAAGCTCGAAGCGGGTATCGTGCTGCAGGGCAGCGAGGTCAAGGCACTGCGGGCAAAGCGCGCCAACCTCAGCGACGCCTACTGCCGCTTCATTCAGGGGGAACTCTTCCTGATGAACGCGCACATTGCCGAACTTGAAACCACCAACCGCCACTTTGCACGCGACAGCCGTACACCGCGCAAACTGCTGCTGCACAAAAAAGAGCTGCTCAAGCTCCACAACAAAGTCCATAAGGACGGGCTGACCATCGTACCGCTGATGCTTTACTTCAACGAGCGCAACATAGCAAAAGTAAGCATCGCCGTAGCCAAAGGGAAAAAGCTTCACGACAAGCGTGCCGACCTCAAGGCAAAAACACTCGACAGAGAAGCCAGGTCAGCGATGAAAAACCGCTCCTACTGAGTCCGCTTCTCTTTCCATTTTCGATAAAAAGATTCTCTCCTGCCTCCTCTACGTACCTTCGCCGCTATACGTTTTTGAAAAAGTTTTTGATGCGCATTTGGCTGAAAACGTCGCAACTCCAATAACTGATAGTAGGCCGAAATCGGTTTGTACCCTATAAAGCGGTAGATCATCCGACGTGTCCACACCACCAGCCACCGGAATCCTCTCCGCAGCGGAATATGAAACAACCTTTCCATCACCCAGTCAAACCACTTTGCAGCCCAGAGAAACTGCCGATAGACCCAACGGATACCGGATGTAAGGAAGGGGATTTTTTCAAGCCATGCAAGCAGCCAGGAGAAGAGAACCACTTCAACAATGGGCCCAAGCCAGCTCCCCCACAGGTAGTCGGTAAAGAAGTAGACTACTGCACTTCCCGTTTTAAGCGAGAGTGCCAGCAGAAAACTCCACATCTTTGCAAGAAATATCTTGAAAGCCAGCATCACTCCCATAAATTTGCTGACATACCCGATAGAACCGAGAAATGCAAAGGCGGCAATGAGCTTTTTGGTCAGCGGAAATTTCATGAAGTTTTGTTTGATGTGTTCCAGCAGCAGCCTGATATCTTTGGCGATATGGTCAAGAAAGTGTACTTTGAGATGATGTGTAAAAACCTTTTCAATCAGGTAACGCTTGCTCAAACCGGTTGCCGAAAGCAGTATGACCTTCTTGAGAAAAAGTTTCAGAATGAACTTCCCTTTGACCAGAAAAAAGGCTGTAAAGAGAGCGACAGAATAGGATTTTACAAACGCGATGCCATCGTGAATCCACCCTTGCAGCAGATGCCGTACCGGCTCTACCGCCACAGAGAGAAGCAACAGAAAAAGAAAAATCCCGTTAAATATCCAGAACCACTTCGGATGCTTGCCCATCAGCCCCTCTTCAATGCCGCTTTTATCGTCCTGTACAACCTCTTCAGACGCTGCACAAAGGGGGACTCTTTGGAGAAATAGCGTATCTTCACCGCTCTGAAAAAGGCTTTTGTTCTATGCTTCAGCGCTTTAATGCGTTCCATCGTCTTCTGGTAAATCTCCAGGGCTTTGAGCCAGTCGATGAATGCCATAATCTTCCCATAGAGCCACCGAAACCACCCAAAACGCATAAGCTTGCTCTCCGTTACACGGAACATCCAGAAGGTAAAGGCGGCAATGGGGATCTTGGAGAGGTAAAGGGCAAGACCTGTAAAAATGTGACCGCTTACGAACATATATCCGGCATAGAGCCCGAAAGCCTCCACGAATACCAGCATCACCATGAAAATGACCAGAATGACATAGCGGTTGACCGCATGCAGCTTCGATTCCACTCTCTGCAGGATCTTGAGCGAATGGACATACCTGTAGATAGGATAGGCGATCCCCTCCCATATCACCTCTTCAAAGACGATGAAGATGATAACCAGCAGCAGCTGCAGCAGTGTAAGGAGTTTGTGCTTGATGGCGGAGAGCATAGGTATAACCTTTGGTGATTTTAAAATGGTATTATAGCGGCAAAGGGTTAAGGGTTAAGGGTTAAGGGTTAAGGGTTAAGGGTTAAGGGTTAAGGGTTAAGGGTTAAGGGTTAAGGGTTAAGGGTTAAGGGTATTTTTGTATAGGTTTATTGAAGTGAAGCTTAAAAGGTCCTCGGAAGCGAGGATTCATCCTCGCCAATGCCGGGAATGAATTCCCGGTTCCGGTGTGGAGTGAAAATTACTTTCTGCGGAGTTCTTTGATACGTGCAGCCTTACCCTTGAGCTCTCTAAGGTAGAAGAGCTTCGCACGTCTTACTCTACCGCGTCTGAGTACTTCAATACTCTCGATAGACTCTGAGTAGAGCGGGAAGATTCTCTCGACACCTACAGAGTTTGCACCGATCTTTCTGACGATGAAACTTCTGCCTGTTCCTTCACCTCTGATCGCGATACAGAGACCCTCGTAGTTCTGGACTCTTGTCTTGTCGCCCTCTTTGATTCTTACCGCTACTCTGACAGTGTCACCGGCTCTGAATTCAGGAACGTTTTTACCTTCCAACTGCGCTTTTTCAAAGCTCTCAATGTATTTATTTCTCATCTGTTATACCTTTTTTGTATAAGTCTGGCCGGAAATACTTCGTTTTGCACAAAGCCAACCCTCTTTTTAAGTCCGTGATTTTACTATGATTACCCTTTAAGAACTCTGAAACAACTGCATTTTCTTCATAGACTGTGGGCTTTGTAAATGAAGGCGCCTCCAAAAGTGGCGCTTCGAAGCTCTCCACCTGCAGCGATTCACTGTTTCCAAGTACGCCATCCACATTGCGGCTGATCGCATCGCAGAGCACCATACTCGCCAATTCACCGCCGGTAAGGATGTAGTCACCAATGGAGAATACCTCATCCGCCTGCGCCTCAATGACCCGTTCGTCAATCCCCTCATAACGGCCGCTGACCAATACGACATGGGACTTTTTGGCAAGACGCTTCGCGTCGTTTTGGGTGAAGCGCTTGGCTACAGGAGTGAGAAAGACAATATGTGCATCCGGAGAAGTTGCCTTGAGTGTATCTAGCGTATCCATCAGCGGCTGTGGTGTCATCAGCATACCGGCACCCCCGCCGATCATCGGCGCATCGACACGGTTGAACTTGTCTTTGGTGTATTCACGCGGATTGCGAAAGTCGATGGAGAGCTTCTCCTCCTCTATCGCACGCCCGAGAATGCTTGCAGAGAAGTACCCCTCGACAAGCTGGGGGAAGAGGGTTACGAAGGTAAAGCGCATACGCCTAACTCGCCTCTAATACATCTTTGGCATCTTTGACATCGATACGCTTTGCGTCGGTGTCTGCGTCAATGATGTAGCGGTCGATATAGGGAAGAAGAAACTGTTTTGGCATCCCTGCCTTGACAAGAGCTTCGTCCGTATCGATGGCAAGGTAGTCCACGTCGGCCATACGCTGTATGTCAGTCACGTGCCCAAGCTTCTCATCCCCCTCCATCACATCGCAGCCAATGATTTCAAACCAGAAGTGCTGTCCCACATCCAGTTCGCAGTTCGCTTTCGTCTGAGACTCATCGGCATAGAGCTTGACATTGGTAAGCTTCTTCGCTTCATCGATGTTTTCATAACCGGTAAAACGGATAATCCCACGCTTGGCATTGACTGCTGAAATTGTCAGCGGACCGCGTGAGCTCTGAAAGGTACTTCCCGTTTTGAACTGTTCCGGGAAATCTGTATGGAGGTGGAGTTTGAGGTCACCGTGAAGACCGACCGTACGCCCTATCTGGGCTATGAAGAATTTTTCTTTTGGCATTGCGTCAGCTGACCGCTTTGACATTGACGCGGTAGTTCTTGCCGCCCTTGGCCTTGCAGCCGGAGATGACGGTTTTGATCGCATTGATCATTTTGCCCTCTTTTCCGATGAGTTTCCCCATATCTTCACTGTTCGCGAAGATCGTGATCTCATCGAATCCCTCATCCATCTGGGCGATCTCCACCGAGATATCGTCGGGATGGTTCACCAGCAGTGTGGCGTAGGCATAGAGGAACTCTTTGACCATTCGGCTTATTTTTTACCTGCAAGTCTTTTAACAGTCGGGCTCATTTGTGCACCGACACTGACCCAGTAGTTGAGTCTCTCTTCATCGATTTTAAGATCTTTGTTTTCACTTACAGGGTTATAGTAACCGATTGCTTCGATCCAGCCACCATCTCTTCTTTTTCTGCTGTCTGTTACTACGATTCTGTAAAACGGCTTTTTCTTTCTACCCATTCTTGTCATTCTGATTACTGTCATCTGTTTTTCCTTTTAATTCATAATATGCTTTTTTACAGCGAGGCACCGGAGGATCAGTACTTCATTCGTCTGCAAGTCCTGACAACTGCTTTTTAATGACTCAAAGCACTCATCAAGACTTTTGGAACGCGATTATACCCAAATCAATTTTAAAGGAGTCTAAAATGAGGGAAGATAGCTGCAAATATCCTCTTTCCCAAGTTCACAAGCCCGTTTGAGGTAACGCCTGCCTGCCTCCTTGTCTGCAGCGATCTTCTCCCAGTCATCGCCATAGTAGAGCACCATCGCTGCAAAGAGGCAGCCGTCGGCATCTTCAAGCGCACAGCCGCGTTTGGCGTACACAAGCGCCTTTGCAAGGCCGCCTTCCACACCGGTCTCATAGCACTGCTTGGTTTCCATCAGGTAGTTGGCCGCCCGTATACACGCCGCACCATCACCCTTTTGGCACGCCTCTTTCTCTTCAAGGAAACCGGCATGAAGCCCTACAGCAAACAGCAACATAATTAGCAATTAGGCAATTAGTGTCAGGTGATAATGATAATTCATTTTTTACTCCTCTTTATCACCCCATGTACGGCAGGCTGCGATATCCCCAGTACTTTAGCAATCATATGCTGTGAATAGCCTTGCCCATATGCTTTGACGATTTTATCATTGCGCTCTTTTAGGTCTTTATGATCGGTTAGCATTTTTATGAGTTTTTCAATATCCTGCTTCTTGTCAACATTGGGTGCTTCTACCAAAGAAGATGCGTTTTTTAGCGCTTGCAGTTCAGAGGTGTCTACATTGCCGTTAAGCATTGTCCGTATCGCTTCGTAGTCGTTTTGATGCTTTTGTGCTATCCATGCGTTTTGCAGGCATTCGGGTATAGTTTCATAATCCAAAAAATAGTGGTAAGAGCTATAGGGATACTCTTTGATATCCTGTACCATATTGGCTTTAAGCGGGTTTTGTTCTATGTATCGCATGAGGGTATAGAGATACGCTTCATTAGTGACATACCAAGATTTGAACCTGCCTTGCCAAAGGTGTCCTGTTCTGTTGTATTTTTTATTGAAGTAAATCGCGTAGTTCATATTGAGTTGTCGCATGAATTTGGAGAGATTGGGTTGCGTGATCTCTATAAGAAGATGATAGTGGTTGTTCATCAGACAATAGTTGTGAAGAGTTATGTCATATCTCTTCATATAAGAACACATCAACTCTTCGAAATATTCATAATCGCACGCCTCTTTAAAGACAACCCTTTGCTCTACCCCTCTATTGACGATATGATAATATCCTGCTATCTCTATACGCGGCTTTCTTGGCATGAACGCTCCTTGATGGAGTATTATAGTACAAATCTTATAAAGTTATTATTATCACCTGACTCCTATAATTTTGCCGGTAAGCTCACTGAACCTCTGCGCATCCACCGGTCTCCCGTTTCTTAAATCCTGCTGCATCTGGGCGATCTCGGTGCGCTGCGGTGAATTTTTAGGGTACTGCCTGCTAGCCTCAGTGAGGCTTTGCTTGACGGCTTTTTTGGCAGCAGCTTCAGGTTCCATGGCATGAAGTTTCTCTTTTGCTTGGGTAACTTCGTCGATTGTGTTATAATTATGGATATTTGAATCACTTGAAGGAGTATTATTATGGAAACTTTCTTGATGGCGTTCTTTGGAACTTTTGCCGTGATGGGTATTATTGGAGTTATCAAAAGTTTTATCCGTAATCCCCCTAAATTTATCCGTCGCTGAGGCAACGTGGTCAATCGCACTCTTTCCGCTTACTTTCTTAATTCCCATATTGGCTAAGACAGCTGCGGCTGTTCCGCCTACTATCAATTCAGCCTGCTCGAACATCTCTCTGTTTTCCGGCGTGTCTTCTATTCCCATCATCTCCATTGCTTTTACCTGACCTGCAGCAAGCAAGGAGGTTCCTTTGGTCTTCCAGTTTTCATGGAGATACTGTTGCATCGCGACAAACTGCTTTTGCTTGTCGATATCTCCGGGATATCTTGTCTGGGCAAGTTTCCATGCAGCATTAGTATCGAGCTGATGACCGGTTCTCTCGCTTGTGCTGCTGTCTATATTGGCCAGAGTGTTTCCGGTGGTCATATCTTGAGAGAGGTTCATTCTCTCGTCACCGATCATTACGGTCGTATCCCTGTTCATTGCACCGGCACCAGCGGTTGCCCATGCTTTTCTGGCTTTGGTTCCAGTAGTAGCGGTATAGTCATCACCGGTTGAGCCCTCTTCAAGAAGCCCTTGTTTGATCATCTTTTGAGCAAGCTCATTGCGCTCTTCTCCGCTTTTGTGCTTAAAGATCCCTGCAATTCGCTTATCCATCATATCTTGACTGTCATATATCTGTGCCTGTTTGGCAGATGCCGTTTCTTTAAAAATAGTATCACTTTTTTTATCTTTGATAAATTGCTCTGCCCCACCATGACTCTCAATAGCAACCTTATCACTTCCTGTCTTGGATACACCCATGGCTAGGATTTAGGGATTTAGGGATTTAGGGGTCAGGATTTAGGGGTCAGGTGATAATAATAACAGTTAAAAAGCAAATGCTTATTTCACTAAAACAATGCACGGAACAAATCCATCAAAGGAAAAATGTGAGGAAATGCCTCATGGACAAATCAAAGGTGACGGCTGCGTAGCCGTCTGACACAAAGTTTCGGGAGAAATAGCAGAGTGAGGTCAAGTGTTGGTTGGTACATTCAAACAAAAAATGCTTTTAGCGCGGCATGCCGGGGAATCCGCCCCCGCCCTGCATCTGCTTCATCATATCCTGCATCTGCTTCATGCCGCCCTTGCCCGAGAGCTTCTTTGCCATTTTCGCCGCATTTTTGAACTGCTTGAGCACGCGGTTTACCTGCATCTGGTCAAGTCCTGCACCCGCAGCGATACGGCGTTTTCTGGTATTGTTGAGCAGGTCGGGGTTCTCACGCTCTTTGGGTGTCATGGAGGCTACCATCGCCTTAATCATCCGCACCTCTTCGGAATTCTCAAGATCAAGATCACCGATCTGCTTGGCCATATTGCCCATCCCGGGGATCATTCCAAGCAGCGACTTCATGCTTCCAAGCTTCTTCATCTGCTCCATCTGCTCGAGGAAGTCGTTGAAGTTGAACTGCCCCTTCTTGATCTTCTGCGTCATACGCTTGGCCTCTTTGGGGTCGATGGCCGCAGCGGCTTTCTCCGCAAGCGACTCGACATCCCCCGCACCCATCAGACGGCCGACAATACGGTCTGAGATGAACTGCTCGAGGTCTGGCATCTTCTCACCCGCACCGATGAAGCGCAGCGGTACGCCAACCTGCTGGGTCAGCCCGAGCGCCACGCCCCCTTTGGAGTCACCGTCAAACTTGGTCAAGATCACACCGGTAATACCGATCTTCGCTTTAAAGGTCTGCGCCGTTCTTACCGCATCCTGCCCCGTCATCGCATCGGCAACATAGAAGAGTTCGTCAGGCTGTGCCACCTCTTTGACGCGTGCAAGCTCGTCCATCAGTTCATCATCTATCGCAAGGCGTCCGGCAGTATCGATGAGTACGACATCATAAAGCTCTTTTTCCGCTTTTTCAAGGCCGCGCTTGACGATCTCTTCGGGCTTGGCATCCTCATCGGCTACCAGGTCCACCTCTATCTGCGAAGTGATCTGACGCAGCTGCTCAACGGCTGCCAGACGCTGCAGGTCGGCTGCAACAACAAGCACTTTTTTCTTCTTCTGCTCTTTGAGGAAGTAGGCAAGTTTTCCTGTCGTCGTTGTCTTACCTGACCCCTGCAAACCGATCATCAGTACCACGGTCGGCGGCTTGGATGCAAAGGTAAAGCCTTTTGGAGCACCTTCGATGGTCAGAATATCAGTCAGTTTGTTCTGCAGTGCGCGCAGGAAATTGTCCTTGCCCACTCCGCTCTTTTTGGTCTCAAGCTCCACAGAGCTGATAAGATCTTTGACCACTTTGTGGTGAACATCGGCTTTGAGCAACGATTTTTTCAGCTCAGCCGTCGCTTTTTTAAGCGCCTTCTCATCATCGTGAAAACGGATCTTGCCTATGGCATTTTTAAAACTGTCTGTCAGTGTATCGAACATAATTTACCCTGCTTTTTAAATTATATATAGAAAATTGTCGCTTACTGGTTCGGGATGATGCGGCAGCGACAAAGTTGCACCCCAACCTGAAAGGCGGCTTCGCCGTTTGTACCTGCCAAAGCCGCTGCATCGCCACGAACCCTCTGCCAACGCAATGATTTGAGACGAATTTTACCAAAATATTGCTTTTGGAGACTATTTGTAGCGTGCAACGTCTTTTGGCTCTTTGGCTTCAAATACATAATCGAAAATCTGTATCTTCGCCGAATGCAGCAAAATACGTTTACTCTGTGTACGGCTGCCGTATTGTTCATCTCCTACAACAGGGTGCCCTACATGTGCCAAATGTACACGAATCTGGTGTGTACGGCCTGTGCTGATCTCAATATGCACCTTTGATTTTTTTCCCTGCACCTCTTCAGGTTTTACCAACGTATAGGCTTTCTTGCCGCGAAGCGGGTCAATAATAGAAAAAGCTTTTCCTTTTTTTACCGTATGAATGGGCTCGTCGATTTCGATAGGCTCATAGACTACCCCTTCGACCCATGCAACATACTCTTTTTTTACACGTCTGTTCTTGAACTCGTTAACTGCCTTTTCAATGAAAGCTTCATTGCGCCCCAGCAGCAGTACTCCCGAAGTCTCCCGGTCAAGCCGATGCAGCAGCTGCGCACCCTCGATGGCATCCTGTATGTCATAGCTGTCCACCTGTGCAGGCTTGTTCACTGCAACAATATCCTCATCCTCATAGAGAATTTCTATATCTTCGGGATATTCGATACGGAAATTCGTATCTTCGGAAATCTCCGCACGTGCTATCTTGACTTTCTTGTCACCCACATAGACCAGTCCTCTGTCAATGAGCTCTTTTGCCTTGTTGTTCGAAAGCCCTTTTTGCCGAGCCAATACTTTATACGCTTTATCTCTTGCCATTATTCTCTTTCTTTATTTTCTTATGTAATGTTCTATACAATTCACGGTTTTACTGTACCGTTTCACACCATGCTTCAAATTGCGGTGTCAAGGGGAAAACGACAATCTTGATCTTGCTGTTCTGCCCGCTTTTAAAGACAACCGCACTTTTGGGTACCTTAAAGCTTTTGGCAAGAAACTTTGCAAGCTCCTTGTTCGCCGCCCCCTCAACTGCCGGCGCCTTGATACGCACTTTCACCGCCTCATCACCGTACAGACCGCAAAATTCGTTCCTGCTCGTTGCAGGCTGCGCCTTGATGCGCAAACTTACTTCATTATCGTTGATTTCGTAAAACATTATCTGCCTTCCAATAGTGAAAGGATACCATAAATTTATATTTACCCTTTTTCATATTACTGATATGATCAAAATCATGGTTTCCACCCAAAATCTCCAGCAGGAAATACAAGCTGTTCAAGAAAAGACAAAAACTAAAGCAGTGTCTCAAGCTCTTTTACAATCGGAGATAGGTCAGTATGCCAGCGAAGGGTTGCAGGCTTGATCTGCCCATACTGAAGCAGCCTTCGCCCAAGGTTGGCAGGCTCGACAATGGCAATTCCCTCCACCGCTTCGAAAATGTCTTTCTGGTTGAAGTAGTGCGGGCCTGAGAGAATACGGCAGCCAAACTGCGCTGCCTCCGCAGCGTTATGACCGCCAACGGGAACAAAAGCACCGCCAAGTATCACAATGTCGCTGATGGCATAAATATTGACCAGTTCCCCCAGCGCATCCACAAGCGTCACAGTGCTTTCAAAGTCTGCACGCTGCGAGTAGCGGTGCCAGCTTACGCCTCTTTTAGCGGCAAAAGCTTCGACAAGCTGCGCCGCTTCCTCGAAACGCTCCGGGTGGCGTGGTACCACTGCCAGTTTCGCTTCGGGGTGTTCTTCTAAAAATGTCTCAAAGGCATCCAGCACTATCACCTCTTCACCCCTGTGTGTACTTGCAGCACACACCAACAAGCTGTCCGGTTTTGCAAAGATTTTCGTAGGCTTCGGAAGCAGAGCCAGTTTAATATTACCCGTAACCGTTACATTCTTTGCACCAAGCTGTTCCAGACGTACCTTGTCCTTGGGTGTCTGAGCATAAACTGTATCGATATGACGGAATATCTGCCGGTATAGCCATGCCATTTTAAGGTATTTTGGAAAAGAACGGTCACTCATACGCGCATTGATAAGCAGTGTTCGTGCTCCACGGTGTTTGGCCAAAGCAAAAAGCAGATACCAAAACTCAGCCTCCATCACCACCAGTGCCTTCTGCGGCCGCAACCAGCCAAAGAGCAGCGGTTCAAAGGGCAAATAACGGCTTTGCTTCGTATAGGTGTCGATAACACTTTTGCCTGTCTGTGTGGTCGTGGTCATTCTCAGCACCTTTCTGGGCAGCATCTCCACCAGTGGCGCAATAGCTTTAGCCTCTCCGAAACTGCATGAATGGAACCAGATACCGCCGGGCTTCAAGGGCGGATTTTTCCATAAAAAAAAGCGTGCAGGAATGGATTGTCTGTATTTTGGTTTAAAGGAGAAAAGAAAAAGAAAAGGGAGTGCAATGATATAGATGAGAATGGAAACAAAGGAATAGAAGAGAAAAAACAACTTATTCACAATGCCCCCAATTGAGCGCGAAGCCCTCATCTGAACGCTCAACACTGAATGCTGAACGCTTCTTTTTTACTATGCCTCTTCGGTAACGCTCTCGATATAGAGGATTCTACCGCAATGCGGGCAGTTGACAATTTCATCGGCCTTGATGACTTCCGAATAGGTTTTGTCATTGAGTTTCATATAACAGCCGTAACACGCCTGCTTCTTGACAGGAACGACTGCCGTATTGCCTGCCCAGACACGAATTTTTTCATAGAAGGCAAGCACTTTCTGCTCGATATTCCGGCTAAGTTCCTGACGTTTGGTGAAGAGTTCCGCTTTGGAAGCTTCAATGGCTTCTTTTTCCGCAGAAACCTCTTTATTCACCTCATCAAATGTCGCCTGAAGTTCGGCAAGTTTAGCCTCTTCTTCTTTCGCAAGTTCACGTTTGGTTTCGTTGATACCCTGAAGTCTCTCAATCTCTTCATTGGCGAAAGTCAGCTTCTCTTTGGCAATTTCTTCCTCAAGCTGCAGCGCTTTCATCTCTTTCTCAGTAGAGATCTCTTTGGCCTTTTTTGCATTGTCTGCAAGCTGATCGTTAAGTACTTTGATCTGCTCTTCAAAAGCTTTGATCTTTTCTTCGTTCTCTTCAATCTCTCTGTTAAGCTTGTCCAGCTCCGCCTGTACCGCATCGATCTTGCGCTGTACTTTGGCAATTTTTTTATCCGCGGCTTCAATCTGCGGGTTGTAACTGTCGATCGCTTTGTCAATTTTTGAAAGCTCTATCAGTTCTTTAAGATGTTTGTTCAATCTCTATCCTTTAAGGTTTTGAGGGGTGTTTCAAAGTGTTTCAAAATGAAACGGGTTTTTAGAATTCGCAATTATAGCCAAAATTGGTAAAACTTTC